>JAFSFF010000207.1 GCA_017435375.1 Thermoguttaceae bacterium | reverse complement strand
TGCAACCGTTTCGTTCCAGTTTAAAATATATTCTGTTCCTTGCAATAGTCTGCGGCGGCGCGGAGGTCGGTTTCGGGCAATTTTCTTTCCCGCAAATGGGTAGAGCCGCCAAAGTCGAAGCCGATCCGAAGAAAGACTACTTCCTGATAGACTCGGACGGGAACTGGCTCGCGATGGCGGCGAAGTTCTCCGACGAGAAAGCGGCGTACCGCGCGAAGAAACTCGCTTACGAACTCCGCAAGGCGTATAAATTGGAAGCGTTCGTCTTCAAATTCGACCCGAGCGCCAACCTCGACGCGTTCTCGGCGGAAGTCGACGCGGCGAAAAACTTCCACTATCAAACGGCGCAAAGCGTCGAATACGCGGTTCTCGTCGGCGGTTATCCGGTCGCCGACGACCTCGAACTGCAAAAAACGCTCGAACGTCTGCGACGTTGCCAACCGGAATCGCTCAAAGACGACCCGGCGAGCAAAGCTCTCGCGCAAAAATACCAAGAGATGGCGCGCAAGAACCAAAAATACGCCGGTTACGGCCCGATGGGCGGCGCGTTCGCGGTGCCGAATCCGCTCCTTCCGAAAGAATTTTTCAGTCAAAAAGGGATCGTCGACTCTTACGTCGAGAAGCTCAATTCGGTCGGCAAATACAGCCTCTTGAACAACGATAAGCTGTACACCGTTCGAATCGCGACCTTCTCCGGCGACGTCGCGATGTACAAAAACACGCAGGGCCCGAAAACGGACGAAATGCAAAGCCGTCTGCGATACGCGGGCGTTCGCGCCGCGGCCCTGTGCGACGCTCTCCGAAACGCCGGCGTCGACGCTTGGGAGTTCCACGACCGCGACTGCAGTTTCGTTACGGTCGGCGCGTTCGACACTTACGGCGTCGAACAAGCGAACGGTCAAATCGAACTGAACCCGAAAATCGCGCAGATTATGAACAAATACGGCGGCAAACTCGTCGACGGCGAAGACGGTCGCTCGAAGTACCGCGCCTACACGGTCGTCGTCGATATTCCCGACCCGGAATCGACCGCGCTCCGTCCGAAAAAGAAGCGACTCGAACTCGCCTGCGACCTGCGCCCGGTCATCATCGTCGTTCCGCAACGCTCCGGCGAAGCGAGCGTCCGCAAGATCGCGCTGGCGCAACAAAAGATGCGCAAGGCGCAACGCCAAATCGAAGAGGCGAAAGCCGAACGCGCGCTCGCCGTCGCCGACGCCAACCTGCGCGACGTCCAACAATACGACGGCGAAACGATGGACGCCAACGATCTCGTCCGCTCCGTCGCCCAAGAGCTTCAACGAAAAAATAAGGGGATGACCGCCGAAATCGCGTTGGCCGAAGCGCAAAAAGCCGTGCGCGCCTTTGAGACGACCGGTCAAATTCCGGCGATTCTCCAAAACCTCCAAACCGCCCAACTCGCGCAAACCGCCCCGACGAACGCTCCGTATGCGGCGCAAACCGCCCAACCGGCGCAAAACGCCGCCGCGCAAACGCCGTACAATCCGACGCAAGCTCGCCCGACGGCGCAAACCGCGCAAACTTCGCAAACTCGCCCGACGGCGCAAACCGCGCAAGTCCCGCAAGCTCGCCCGACGGCGCGAACCGCGCAAGCTCCGCAAACGCGTCCTTACGGCGCCGCCGCTCCGGTTCGCTCGGCGAAAAAACCGGCCGCGCCGACCTATTGAGCGGTCAAACGTTAACGGTCGCGTCGAGTTTAACGCTCGACGCGACTTAACCGAACGCCGCGTCGAACGGGTCGTCCTCGTTCGACGCGCTTCCCGAGCGGTCGCGACGATTTTCACCGTTTTACGTCGCGACCGCTCTTTTTTCTCGCCGCCGCGCTTCGCCCGCCTCCTTAACTAGCGCGTTCCCTTCTTTTCGGCCCTCTCGCTTCGACGCGGCGGAATCGATCGCGCGTCGCCGACCCGCGCCGATTTCAAAAACAAACGCGATTTCAATTTTCTAGACGATCAACCCGTCTTTTTTTCCTCCGACGACGCGACAATTTACCCGAATTTAGCGTTTGCGCCGAAAACGCCGACTAAATGGCGCTTTTTCGCGGACGTCCCCTTGCGGTTTCTCGACGACGTGTTATCATAAAGTCGCCCTTGACGGAGGGCGTTCGACCGTTGCTTTCCGGGGGAGCCTACAACTTTGCCCGATGGCGCCTTAACAATCGAAAGTCGTTTTCGCGTAACGTCTTGCGCGACGCGCCGGCCCTTGCGCCGCCTCGTCGAAATTCAAGTCGTCGGCGTTTCGACTTTCAAGGTTGCCGCATTTGTTTTTCGGGCTGCCCATCGAGACGTCGAACGCCGCCGTCGAGGGTTTTTGTTTTCTTGACGCGCCGTCGTCAAGTCGCGCCGTCCTGCAAACGCCGGAAGCGTTTTAACGACTTTAACGATTCTTCCCAATATTCCGCTTTATTGTCTTTGTTCGCTTCTTTCTCGTCGAAAATTCGGCGGAAAAGCGCAAAAAATTCGGTCGGCGGCGCTTGATAAACGGCGACAATATGCGAAAATAAAAAAAATTTTGCCGTCGGCGCATACTTAGCGCGCCCCTCTCTCCTCCTCGTCTCGCCGTCGACCGTTCGAGTCGACGCGCCGCCGCCCCGCGACGTCGGGAGCGTTTCGAGACGATTAAAAACGAAACGATTATAACGATTACAATGAGCGCAACCCCCGCCCCCTTCCTGTTCGACGCCGCCGCGCGCGCCGATCGCCCCAACGTCCAAACGCCGGCGCCGCTTCCGATGACCGCCGAAGAAATGCAAGAACGCGGTTGGGACGAAGTCGACGTCGTCTTCATCACCGGCGACGCTTACGTCGACCACCCGAGTTTCGCCGCCGGTCTTCTCGCTCGCGTTATCGAAGCGGACGGGTTCCGCGTCGCCGTTTTGAGCCAGCCGGACTGGAACGACGTCGTCGACTTTCGGCGCTTCGGCCGTCCGCGCGTCGCGTTTTGCGTTAGCGCCGGGAATATGGACTCGATGCTGAACCATTACACGGCGAACCGCAAAATCCGCAACAACGACGCTTACACGCCGGGCGGCAAAATCGGCAAACGCCCCGACCGAGCGACGCTCGCTTACTGCCAACGCGCTCGCCAAGCGTTCCCGGGCGTTCCGATCTTGACCGGCGGCGTCGAAGCGTCGTTGCGCCGCCTCGCGCACTACGATTATTGGAGCGATAAAGTCCGCCGTTCGATCGCGCTCGACTCGAAGTGCGACCTCCTGATTTACGGAATGGGCGAGCGTCCGCTCCTCGAAGTTTTGCGCCGTTTGGCCGCGGGCGAGGAAATCGGCGCGATTCGCGACGTTCGCGGGACGGTCTACCGCCTCGGTCGCAACGAAGACCTGCCGGAAGAGTCGGCGACGGTCGCGCACCTCCCGAGCTTCGAGGAAGTCGAGGAAAACACGAACAAGGGTAAAATGCGCTTCGTCAAGATGACGCAGCTCGCGTACGAAAACTTAAATCCGTACCGCGCGAAGACGCTCGTCCAAGAACACGGCGACGAGGCGATCGTCGTCAATCCGCCGTCTTTCCCGCTCTCGACGGAGGAGATGGACGCCGTTTACGATCTGCCTTACACGCGCAAACCGCACCCGTCTTACGTCGAGCCGATTCCGGCGGTCGACGTCGTTCGCGCGTCGGTTCAGAGCCATCGCGGCTGTTTCGGCGGCTGTTCGTTCTGCGCAATCACGGCGCACCAAGGCAAATTTATCCAAAACCGGAGCGAAGCGTCGATTTTGAAGGAAATTCGAACGCTCGCCGAGGAAGCCGGGGGCGATTTCGTCGTCGCCGACCTCAGCGCGCCGACGGCGAATATGCGCGGAATGGCCGGGAAAAACCGCGAGCTTTGCGAACGCTGCGTCCGTTCCTCCTGCCTCTGCCCGACCCTTTGCCCGAACTTGGAAACCGATCATACCGCGATCCGTTCGCTGATGAAAAAAGCGCGCGAAACCGAAGGCGTCAAGAGCGTCTTGATCGCGTCCGGAATCCGAACCGACTTGGCGAACCTCTCGCCGGAGTTCGTCGGCGAGTTGGCGACTTATCACGTCGGCGGTCATCTTAAAACGGCGCCGGAACACGTCGACGACGACGTTCTGCGCTTGATGAACAAACCGCAAATCGGCGATTACGAACAATTTTGCGAACTCTTCGCCGACGCGACCGAAGCGGCGGGCAAGGAGCAGTATCTCGTTCCCTACCTGATCGCCGGGTTCCCCGGTTGCACGATCAAAGCGATGGTCGCCGTCGCCGAATACCTCCGCGATAACGACATCCAACCGGAGCAAGTTCAAGATTTCATTCCGGCGCCGTTCCAACCGGCGACCTGCGCTTATTACGCCGGAATCGATCCGATCACCGAAAAGCAAATTTACGTTCCGCGGGGACTTCGCGAACGTCGCCTCCAACGCGCGTTGCTCCACTTTTACAACCCGGAATTTTATCACGACGTCAAGTCGGCGCTCAAAGCCGCGAATCGCGAAGACTTGATCGGCGACGGCCCGAACGCGTTGATTCCGGCCTACCCGCCGAAAGCGACGTCGTTGCGCCAAACGTCTCGCGTCAAACGACTTAAGCGCAAAGAAGAGCGCGAAAAAGCGTTAAAAGAACAACAACGCCAAGAGTTCGAATCGAAAACGCAAGGCGGCAAGCGTTTCGGTCGCGCCTCGTCCGGCGGCGGATACCGAGCGGGCGCCCGCGAGTTCGGTCGCGGCGGCGGGTTCAAGCGAAATTTCAACGGCGAACGACGCGAAGGCGGATTCAAGCGCGACTTCGACCGCTCCGAACGACGAGACGGCGGGTTCAAGCGCGACTTCGACCGCTCCGAACGACGAGACGGCGGATTCAAGCGCGACTTCGACCGCTCCGAACGACGCGAAGGCGGATTCAAGCGCGACTTCGACCGCTTCGAACGACGCGAAGGCGGATTCAAACGCGACTTCGACCGCTTCGAACGACGCGAAGGCGGGTTCAAACGCGACTTCGACCGCTCCGAACGACGCGAAGGCGGATTCAAGCGCGACTTCGACCGCTCCGAACGACGAGAAGGCGGGTTCAAACGCGACTTCGACCGCTCCGAACGACGCGAAGGCGGGTTCAAACGCGACTTCGACCGCTCCGAACGACGAGAAGGCGGATTCAAGCGCGACTTCAATCGCGACGGCGAACGCGGAGGATTCCGACGCGACTTCAATTCGGGAGAACGGCGCGAAGAGCGCGGCGGTTGGATGCGTCGCGACGACCGCAATTTCCGGAATAATCGCAACGACCGGAACGACCGCGGCGGCTTCCGTCGTCGCGACGACCGCGATTAAGCGTCGCCGGCAAGCGGATTTTGTCATTAATATTAATAAGGGAGTTCGCGCGACGTCGACAAACGACGTCCGCGAATCGTCCCTTTGACCGCTTTCCGTTAAAATCGGCGCGACCGTTATTTTTGGCGTTTCGCGTTTCGTTTCCTTGCGCGCCGTCGAGCGTTAAAAGCTCGACGGCGCGTCTTTATTCTTGTTTTCTTGCGTTTTTTAGCAAAATTCCAAAAAAAACGCGGCGTTTCCTTGCTTTTTTCGCTCGAGTCGTGTACAAAAGACGGCGCTTCGTCGCGGTTATCCGACACGAAGTCGCAAGCGAACGTTTCCAAACGTCGCGTCGTCTCTCGACGCGGCGCGTTCTCGTTTCGTTTTCCAAACGCGAATTCCCGTTATCCGTTACATATAATTTTAAGGAGAACGCAATGTCTCAAAAACGCGGTTTTACATTGGTCGAATTGTTGGTCGTCATCGCGATCATCGGCATTTTGATCGGCTTGCTCCTCCCCGCCGTCCAAGCGGCGCGCGAGGCGGCTCGTCGGATGCAATGCACCAACAATATGAAGCAGTACCTGCTCGCAATTCACAACTATCACGACGCCAACAATATGCTCCCGGCGTCGCGCTTCAACTTCCACAATTTTAGCGTCAACCAACTCGGCGGCGCGGCGTACAGCGGTTACTGCAGCCCGAACATCGCCTTCCTTCCGTATATGGAGCAGGCGCCGCGCTACGACGCGATTTCGGCCCACGCTAAAGAAGTCGCCGCCGGCTCTTGGCCGTTCCATAGCACGGAACCGTACACCTCGCTTATTTCGACGCTCCTTTGCCCGAGCGACGGCGGCGCCTCGTAACCGTCCCCGCACCAAAACATGTGTCGCAACAGCATTTGCATCAGCGTCGGCGACGGTATGTGGCACAACAACCGTCCGGACTGGGACGAAGGCGCCGCCGCGCAAGAAGACGGTCGCGGTTTCTTCGCGCCGCTCCGTTGGCGTCCTATGTCGTTCATCACCGACGGTCTCAGCAACACCGTCGCGATTAGCGAAATGCTCGGCGACGCGAACCGCTCGACCAAGGTCAAGGGCGGCGTCTACAAAACCGGCTCGATGCACGACGGTCGCGCGAAACCGGCCGCCTGCCTCACCGAGTCGCGCCGAGCCGACGACCCGACCCAACTTAACTCCGGCACCGACACTTGGCGCGGTCTCCTTTGGACGGACGGTCGCTCGGTCAACTCCGCGTTTACGACGATTCTTCCGCCGAACTCGCCGGTCTGCATTCACACTTGGCCGAACATCGAGAATATGGCTTGGGGCGTTTTCTCCCCGCAAAGCAACCACTCCGGCGGCGTCAACGTCGGGATGGGCGACGGTTCCGTCCGTTTCATTTCGGACACGATCGACTGCGGTTCGCCGAACTCTTACGCCGTTACGAGCGGCAAGTCGCCGTTCGGCGTTTGGGGCGCGCTCGGTTCTCCGGCGGGCGGCGAAACCGACACGCAATGACGCCGGTTTTAGCGATATTAACGTTTAAACGACGCCAAACTTAACGGTTTTAACGTTTATCGACGTTTAACGTCGCGACCGTCCCAACGCCGCGACGGTAAACGTCGTTTGGCGAACGCGTTTTTTTCCGAGTCGCCGCGTTTGCCGTTTTTATTTCCGTTTCCCTCCTTAGCATTTTTCGCTATTTCACTTTACCGATTTCAACGAAAGGTCGCTTTATGCGTTTTCATTCGATTTTTGCCGCGTCGACGCTCGCCGCTTCGCTCTTTCTCGCCGTCGGGTGCGGGGGGCAAAAAACGCCGCCCGATATGCCGAAACTCCAACCGACGACGATCGTTATCGTTCAAGAAGGCGCTCCGGTCGAGGGCGCGAGCGTTCAGCTGGTGAAGCCGGACGACCTCAATTACAAATGGCTCGCGGGGGGCGTTACCGACGCCGACGGTCGTTGCGTTATTCAAACGCACGGGAAATACAAAGGCGCGCCGGAAGGCGAATTCGCCGTAATCGTTTACAAAACAACGACTTCCGAAAGCGAAACGCGCAAAAACGTCCCGACGCCGTCCGACCCCGTCGAAGCCGCCGAGTGGAGCCGCAAAGTCGCCGAAGAGGAACGCACCGTCGAAGAAATCGACCCGAAATATAAGAAAGCCGACACGACCGACCTCCGCATAACCGTTAAATCCGGCAAAAACGAAGAGACGTTCGACGTCGGCGAAAAAGTCGAGGTCGAAGTCGAGCAAACGACGAAATCTTGAGTCGGTCGGCCGCCCGTCTTTTTTCTTCGCTTTCGCTCGCTCGCCCATTTTACCGAAACAACCGTTTTTACTTAAACGTCTTTTCTCGGTAAGCGGCGGATGCGAATCGGGAAAATTTCGCGAAAAAATCGCAAAAAGTCGCGTCGGCGCTGGATTTTTCGGCGCCGTTCCGTTATATTATACGTCGTTGATTTGAGTTTCCGCTCGACCGCGTTTCGACGGTCGACGTTATGCGCGTCGGCGGCGTCGGCGCGAGCCGATTTTCGGTCGAGACGCGCCGAGTCGAGCGGTTCCCTCCTTTTATTTTCTTGACGAAAGGTTCCTCCGTTGAAAAAATCGTTCGCCCTTTTAAAATTGTTCCTCGGCGTCGCGCTCGTTGGCGGCGTCTCCGCGACCGTTCTTCCGTCCGTCGAAGCTAAAGAGCCGGTCAAACTGATTTACGACACCGATATGGGGAACGACATCGACGACGTGTTCGCGTTGGCGATGATTCACAACCTCGAAAAACGCGGCGAAATCGAGTTCCTCGCGTTGACGATCACCAAAGACAACAAATACGCCGCGCCGTATTGCCAACTGGTCAACACTTTTTACGGCAATCCGAACGTTCCGATCGGCGCGGTGAAAGACAGCGGCGTCGAAGCGTTCGACGGCAAGTTCACCCGCTCCGCGCTCGAAGCGAAAACCGAAGACGGCTCGCCGATGTTCCCGTTCTTCAACCTCGCGGAAGACAAAACCGAATATTACGACTCCGTTAAGCTCCTGCGCAAGACGCTCGCGTCGCAACCGGACGGCTCCGTCGTCGTCGCGCAAGTCGGCGCTTCGACGAACTTGGTTCGCCTCCTCGACACCAAAGGCGACGAATTTTCGCCGCTGAACGGTCGCGAACTCGCGATCAAAAAGATTAAGTACGTTTCGACGATGGCCGGCGCGTTCACGAACGAAATGGCGGGCCACTCGGAAGATTTCATTAACCAAATGAAAAATCACCGCGAATACAACATTATCATCGACCTCCCGGCCGCGCAACGCTTCTTCGCCGAATGGCCGACGCCGATCGTCGCGTCCGGTTTCGAAGTCGGTCTCCAAATCAAAATGACCCCGGTGACGATGAAGAACGACTACGAATACGTCCCGAATCACCCGCTCAAAAAAGCGTATATCGACTATCGCGGGCTCGACAACGAGCAATGCACTTGGGACTTGACCTCGATTCTTTACGCCGCGCGCCCGGATCGCGGGTACTTCGGCGTTTCGGAACCGGGCGTCGTTACGGTCGACGAAAAGGGCCTCACCCGTCTGACCCCGAAAGCCGACGGCAACGTCCGCATTTTGACCCTTTCGCCGGAGCAAAAAGTTCGCGTTCAAACGACGTTCGAATGGCTCTGCAGCGAAAAACTTTAATTTCGCTCGACCTTTGAGTCGTTAAGCCGCCGCCGACTTTAACGGTCGCGACGGCGGCGCCGATTTTAACGCGAAAAGCGACGCGCTTTCACCCGACGCGGCGTTTTTCGCGTTTTCGCGTTTTTCCCTCGTTCTTCCTTTACCCGTTCCCCTACTTTGCCGACCCTTCCGTTATTCCCGCTCCGTCGAGCGTCGACGTTAACGGTCGCGTTTATTTTAATTTTAAGGATTATCCGATGAATCATCGCGCGCTTTCATTCCTTTTCCGTTCCGGCTCGTTCGCTTCGCTCGCGCTTTTGGCGGCGTTTTGCGGTTGCGGCGGCGAGTCGAAGAATCTCGTCGTCGTTCCGGAGGGTTCGACGCTCCTTGGCGACCCCGCTTCGCCGACTTCGACCGTCGCGCCCGCCGACGCGCCGAAAACGGACGTCGCCGCCGACGTCGAAACGCTTGAAATCGGCGGTCGTCAAGTCGCGGTCGGGCCGAAACGCGCCCTTTTCAACGGCGAAAACCTCGACGGTTGGACGAACGAAACGGGCGGCGCTCCGGGCTCCGGTTGGCGCGTCGAAGACGGTCTTCTCCGAATGGTCGACCCGGCGAACGGCGGCGATCTCTTGACGAAAGAACGCTTTGCGAATTACGTCTTTTCGTTCGAATGGCGGTTCGGGCGCGCTTGCAACAGCGGCGTCAAGTACAAGATCGAGCAACCGAACGGCAAGGGCTGGGTCGGGCTCGAATACCAAATTCAAGACGACGCGAACGTCGAAGACGGCAAAATCGCGAAGCGCCGCGTCGCGTCGTTGTTCGACGTTTTCCCGGCGTCGGAAACGAAGTCGGCGGCGTCCTTCCCGGCTCCGACCGACGACGCGCCGAGCGGCGAGTTCCGCAAGGGCAAGATTATCGTCTTTGAAAACAACGTCGAACATTGGCTCGACGGCGAGCGCGTCTTGGCGTTCACCGTCGGCGACGACGCTTGGGCGGCGGCGAAAGCGGAAAGCAAGTACAAGAAACAAGCGACGTTCGGAACCGCCGCGTCGAGCCCGATTCTCCTGCAGGAACACGACTACCCGATCGACTTCCGCAACGTCGAAATCCAAGAGCTGAAAGCGCTTTAAGCGTTTTTTAGCGTCCGCAAGAAACGCCGACGCGGCGCCGACTCGAACTCGAATCGGCGCCGCGTTCTTGCGTTTAACAACGTTAAAACCGACGCGACCGTTAGAACTTAAAGTTCCAAGTTTCGCCTTCGTTAATCGTCGTCGTGTACGTTTCCGTTCCGCGAATGACCGAAACGCGGAGCTTGCCCAAGTCGGCGCGGTCGACCGTCAAGTCGAACTCGGAGCCGAACCCGCAAACGTCGCGCAGCGCCATATGATCCCAACCCTCGGGAAGGCGCGGGGTTACGTCGAACGAACGGAAGCCGGTCGGGCGAATCCCGAACAGCCCTTCGACGTAAATCCGGCAGTAAAGCCCGCTTTCCGCCGACAAATGACGTTGGCTCCCCTCCGGCCAAGCCTCGATCGGATACGGAACGTGATCGCCGAGCAGGCGTGTCGCGGAGTAGTAACGGAGTTTGTCGAGCCCCTTTTCGGTCGCGCCGACGGCCAAGACGCCGCGCAGGGCGTACAGCGTCGAGCGATCCCAAAACGTCTTGCTTCCCTCTTCGGTGAGAAGGCCGTCTTTCGTCCAAAGGCGGTCGGAGAAGAGCGCGGCGATCGTTCCTTCGGCGCGTTCGTCGATTCCGGCGATAAACGGAACGCAAATCCAAGAGCGGAGCTTTTCGCACCCGTCGTAATATTGGTAAGTCTCGAAACCGCGGACGTCGCGCCCGAAATGCTTTTCAATGCATTCGCGGAGCGACGCGGCCGTCTCGACTAAACGGTCGGTCGTTTCCTTCGGTTCGCCGAGTTCGCGACCGAGCGCGGCGGCGCTTAAAAGCGCGTCGTAATAGAGAACCGACGTGCAGAGATTCGCGTCCCCCGCCGGAAAACGTCGCTCCAGTTCGTCGCAATCGGACGCGACGACGCCGTCCGCGGTCAATTTTCTGTTGCAATATTCAAGACACCAAGCGATCAGCGGCCAAAGTTCGCGCGCCTCCGCTTCGTCGCCGCGAACGAGCGCGTATCGAGCCGCCCCGTAAGCGATCATCGCCGCGTCGCCTCGGTCGCCGGCGCCGTTCCAAATATCGGTTCCTTCGGCGATGATCGACGACGGAATCGGGCGGAATTTGTCGTTCATAAAGCGAGCGAAATGGCGGAAAGAGTTCAACGCCGACTCGTTCCCCTTCGCGTATCCGAGATAAGGAAAGAACGGGTTGACGTATTCCGCTTGGTCGTTCGCCCAAATCGCGGCGTAATACGACTCGCCGCCCGGGCCGTGCATCAGGCCGCCCGCCGTTCGGTAAATGCTCTCCGAAGCGCGGATTTTCGCGAACGCGAACGCGGCGTTCAGGATCGGCTCCGGCGTTTCGACGACGAGCTTGCTCCAAATCTCCGAAACGAACGCGACGCGGGCGGCTTCCTCGGCGGCGAAGTCGATCGTCGCTTCGCGCTCGCCCTTCCCTTCCGAAAACGCTTGAATCGCGAAGTTTACGGTCGCGCTTTCCCCCGGTTTCAGCGTCGAGTCGCCGGGATTCGCGATCGCCGCGACGGTCGTATACGCCCCGTTGACGCCGCGTTTCGGGTCGGTTTGGTTAACGTCGCGCAGTTCCGGAACGCTCAAAGCGACCGTTTCCGTTCCGACGTTTTTGACCGTCGCGCGTTCGCAAACGAAGGGCCCGGTCGTCGACGGGAAGAAGCGGCGCTCGATTTCGACCGGCTTTCCGTCGGCGTCGAAGCGGCTAACGACCGTCAAAATCCCGTTCAGCGCGACGCGGAGCGTTTTTTCGTTCGCGAGCGGTTTTCCGTCGAGCGTTATTTTCGACGGCAGATCGTAATCGAAGCGAATCGTCAAACTCGCGTGCGTGTTGTTCGGAATCGTTCGCAACATCGGCCAAACGACCGAGCGGTTCAGGCGGAACGCGCCCTTTTCGTCGACGCCGTATCGAAAGACGGTCGAGACGCGCTCGCCGCTCGCTTCAAGATGGTCGTTGTGCGGAACGCGGGCCGCCGAAAAATCGGTCCAAGCGATTCCGCCGTCCGGTTCGAGCGTCCAACGCGTCGACGTCGTTTCCTCCGCTCGAGCGCCGCCGAACGTCGCGACGCAAGCGAACGCCGCCCAAAGCGCCGCCGTCGTCCAAAATCGTTTCATCGTTCTTCCTTTCGTTATCGTTAAAAACGTTGTCTTCGTTATTTTCCTCAAAAGTCTAAACGTCTAACTAATTTTCCTTTTGCGCCGTCGGTAAAACGGCAAAAAGCGCGCCGACTTTACGTCGACGCGCCTTCGTTCGGCGACGGTTCGTTTGCCCCGTCGCCTTATTTTCGCTATTTTAACGTTTCTCCGCAACCGCTCGCCGCCGGAGGCAAACGCGTCGCTCGGTCGACGCCGACTAGCGCGTCAGTCGATAATTTGGCTGACTTCCTTCAACCGCTCGGCCAGCGAAACGGCGAACTTGCGGATTTCCCAAAGATCGGCGTTTTCGTCGCGGCGGAATTTCTCGATTTGCGTCGTCGGAAGTTCGCTCATCGGCACCAACTCGCAGGCTTCGAGGAGGTTCGCGGCGACTTCGCAAGCGTCGAGCAACTTTTTCTTGTCGCTGCGGCGATAGTCGAACGCGTCGCTCGTGTATTCTTTCAGCGCCGTGCGAATCATTTCAAGGGCGCGGTCGGCCTTCCCTTCGCGGTTCGGGTTCGTCGGAACGACCGGAACGTTGACGCCGCGATTGCGGAAGCAGCCGAACATCGCCGAGATCGTCGCGGCGTCGCGAATCGTGCCGTCGGCGTAAAAAATCCCGTGTTCGTCGATACAACGCCCGTGAATCATCAGCTCGAAGAGGAACCAACCGATTCCGAACTCCTGACAGGCTTCGAGCGCCATTTCGTAAGAGTTCGCCCGCGCGAGACAGCCGGTTTCGGTGTTGATCACTTGGATTCCGAGCTTTTCGCCCCACTCCTTCGCGAGTTGGAAGTTGGCGCGAATCACTTCGCGGCGGTCGTTGTAGCAGTGGAACGACAACACGTCGAGTTTGCGCGCGGTCGACTCCTCGATTTCCCAAGCGGTCGTATAACCGACGGTAACGAGGCAATCGGGCGCCCAAGCCTTGATTTGGTCGAGCTGGCGGTTCAGGAACGCCCAAATTTTCGCCTTGCGCGCTTCCTTTTCCTCCTTCGGCGCCTTATTAATATAGTCGCAACAGAGCGGTTCGTTCATCGCGTCGAACATCAGCAAGCCGGGCTCGTCTTTGAGCGCCTCGACCATCGCTTTGGCGTACTCGTCCGCGGCGGCGTAGGCGTCCGGCTCGATCGTCTGCGGGTTCAACATATTGCCGTTAAAGAGGATCGGCATACATTTGTACCCGTTTTTATCGCAAGTTCGAACGAAATTAACAATGCTTTGGACGTACTTTTCCTTGTCGCGATGATACGCCGATTGACTGCACCAGAACCGCGTCGCGTTCAAGCCGACGCGCTTCCCGTACCCGAGTTCGCGTTCCGCTTGCTCCTCCGAACCGCAAAAATAGCAAACGCCGCGAATCTTCGAACAGTCGATCTCCGGTTTCGCCGCTTCCGCCGACGCCGTCAAAAACGCGCTTCCGACGACCGCCGCCAAAAACGCCGCGCAACCCAATTTCCCTATTTTCCGCATTTTCTCAACCATTTTCCAGTAATATTTTCGTTATTTTCGCTAATTCGCCCGCTTAACCAAGCGGAAGAGCCGACCGCGCCCCCGGCGTCGCGCCGTCGAGGCAAAGCGCGGCCCGCGACCGCCAAGTCGATTCGCTCGACGGTTCGGGCAAAGCGTCGCCGGCAACCGTCAATTATTCAACCGGCGGCCCTTCCAAACGCCTTCGTCGACGAAGTTAAACCTCCCCGGGCGCGACCGACCGAGTCCGCGACGCAACCGATCTCAACGGGCAAAGCGCCACCCGCGACCGTCAACCGTTTGACCGACGGCTCAAAAAACGCTCCCGTCAACGAAGTTGAGCGTTCCCGGGAGCGACCAACGGGAGCGATGAAACCCGCCGCGCGCGGTAGCGCGAACCCGGAACGCCGCGGTCGGCGTCAGACGTCGCAGAGTTTGACGGCGTCGTAGAGGGATTCGACGCCCTTCTTCGGAATGAACTCGTGCGCGACGAAACCCTTGTACCCCAACGCTTTAATCGCGCGCATAATCGCCGGATAGTAAAGCTCTTGTTGGTCGTCCAAGTCGTTGCGACCCGGCGCGCCGGC
>JAFSFF010000206.1 GCA_017435375.1 Thermoguttaceae bacterium | reverse complement strand
TGGTTTTCGCAAGTCGGAACGGTTTTGACGACGCTCGACGGCGAGGCGAGCGACGCGGCGCGAACCCTTTCGGCGGTCGCGGCGGGCGTCGAGAATTTCGCGCAAGGGTTCCAGTCGGGAAAAGCGATCCTGAAATTTTGGGGCGACTTCCAAAAGGCGACCGAAAAAGCGACCGTCGCGCAAGCGCTCCTACAGGCGGCGTCGGGGAACGCGTTGGCGATTGTCGGCGGGGCCGCGCTCGCGGGCGTCGCCGCTTGGACGGCGTGGGAGTCGAGTTCGGCGGACGCGACGAAGAACGTCGACGCGGCGTCGGACGCGTTCGAAGAGTTGCGCAAACGAGCGAAAGCGGCGGGCGTCGAAATCAAAAACGCGGCGGACGCGGCTCGGTTCGGGTTCGGCGAAAAGCTCGGCGCCAAGTCTTACGCGGAGGAAAAAGCGAACGTCGAGCGGCTCGACGCCGAGATCGCGGCGCAACAAAAGCGAGCCGACGCGGAGGCGGCCCGAAACGCGGCGCTTCTAAACGGCGGAGCGAGCGCGGGCGGGGCGGGCGCGAACGTCGACCGTTCGGAACTCGAACGTTTGCAAAAGTTGCAAGCGGAGCGGGCGGCGGCTAACGCTCGAATGGTCGCGGCGCAGGAGGCGATGATCGACGCGGCGGTCGAGTCGTCGAAAACGGAAGTTCAAAAGCTCGAAGCGGAAAAGGCGAACTATCAAGCGATTCTCGAACAGCTTGGCGGCGCGCAAGGTTCCGCCGAAGTTCGGGCGAAGATCGAAGCGCTCGACGAGGAGATCGAGAAGGCGAAAGAAGCCGAGTCGGAGGCCGCCGCGAAGGAAGCGGAAAGCGCGAAACAGACCGCCGACGCCGAGACAAAACGCGCCGAGGAAGCGAAAAAAGCGGCGGAAGCGGCGGCGCAAAAAGCTCGCGACGACGCGCTTAAAGCGAGCGGAATCGCGGACTTCGCGCCGACCGAAACGCCGCTCGACTTGACCGACGTGAAAGCGGTCGCCGCGAAGTACGCCGAGTGGGCCGCCGCCGTCGACGGGACGACGATCGCCGTCGAAGACGTCGCGCAAGCGACCGGCGAGCTGAACCGTCGAACGCTCGAAGCGCTCGACGCGGAGGCGAATTTCGCGGCGAAGTTGGCGGAACTCGAACCGCCGAAAACGCTCGAAGAGGAGGTCGCCGCGTCGCTCCAAAAATACGCCGACGCGCTCGAAATCGGCGCAATGACGCAAGAGGAATATAACGAACGCAAAGCGCAAGCGGACGCGCTTCTCTTGGCGGCGAAGGAGGAAGAGTCGAAGGCGGCGGAAGACGCGGCGGCGCAAAAACGGGAGGCGACCCGGGCCGAACTCGGCGTCGACGCGCTCCTCGAATCGCTGAAAACGCCCGCCGAAAAGCTGAAAGAGCGGCTCGACAAGATCGACGCGGCGTTCGACGACAAGGCGATTACCGCCGACGAGCGCAAAAAGCTCGAAGAGGCGGCGCGTCGCGAGTTCGGCCCGCAAGACGACGCAAAGGGAGCGGCGAAAGAACTTGCGTCGGCGGCGCGGGACTTTTCGGCGTCGGCGCAAAAATCGGGCGAGTCGTTAGCGTCGAAGCTAAACGCCGTCGAAGCGGGAAGTTCCGCGCTTTACTCGATGCAAGTCGGGGCGGCGAAAAACTACCAAACGAAAGCGCTCGATTACGCGGCGCGCCAAACGACCTTCGCCGAACGTTCGCTCCGCGAGTTGGGGCAAATCCGGCAAGCGTTCGCGACGAACGCGATTCCTGTTTGGCGCGGTTGATGTAAACGTTGAAATAAAAGGAGAAAGCGAAATGTTGCGCAAGGTCGCGAAGATCGCGGAGAATCCGGGCGCCGACTGGAACGGCGTTTGGCTCAACGGCAAGCCGCGTTTGACCGGTTCCGGCTCGGTCGAATACCGCGCTTACTGCGATTCTCGGGACGATAATCCATACGAGTTTTACGCGTCGAGCAAATTGCCGCAACCGGGCGCGCTTTACCGCAATTCCGGCGTTCGATATACCGGATTTTCAACGTCTTACGACGGCAAGCGCGACGGCTTTTTCTGTTGGCGAATGAACTATTCGCTCGGCGGCGTTCCGGAAAGTTCGGCGGACGACGCGGGCGCCGACGGAGAGGCAAACGCCGAAAACGAAACGATTTTGACGATCGACGCGGCGCCGGAGTCGGAAAATTGCGCGCTCCCGTTCGACTTGGACGGCGCGGCGAACGTCAACAGTTTGGGCGAATGGTTCGACGACCCGTTAAACGTCGAGTTTGGGCGACTTGCGTTGACGTTCCGGCGTCGGGAACGGGCGAACCCTTGGCCGCGCGCGCTCGAATTTTGGAACTCGATCAACGCCGAGCCGATTTGGGGGTGCGACGTCGCGACGCTGAAAGTGAAGGCGATCGTTCCGAGTTTGGAGCTGACGACCGGCGGTCGGCGTTGGAACGTGTCGTATTCGATCGTTTACCGCTCGTTAGGTTGGCTCGTAAAACGCGCCGACGCCGGGTTTTACGCGACCGGGACGCGCGGCGTTTACCGGATTTTGAACGACGACGGGAGCCCGAAAGAGTCGCCGACGCTCTTGAACGGCGCCGGAGCGGAACTTGCGCCGGGCGCGCCGCCGGTTTACCGAACGTTCCGCGTCAACCCTTGGAAAGACTTCGCGGCGCTGAACCTTCCGAACCCGTTCGACCCGCGTTAAGGGCCGAAGCGTCGCGTTTTTGATTTTTCTTAAAAAGAAACGTTAATCAAACGGCGAAAAAAAGAGCGCGCGAACGAGAAGGAAGGGGAGTGAACGAACGTCGAAAAAAGTTGAAAAAGAAAGGAGCCGTCCCCGATGGGAACCCCGATGTTAGTCGACTCCGATTGGCTCGACCGCGCCAACGCCGCCCTAAACGCGCTTGGATTCGGAACCGGAGCCGCCGGAGCGTCGACGGCCGCGTCCCCCGGAACCGCGTCGCGTTTTTACGACGTTCGCCCGGCGCGGATTGTCGGCGAATGGTCGCGCAACGCCGCCGGTCTTTGGACGGCGAAGGCGAACTTCGTCGTCGGCGCCGCGGTCGCCGCGTCGTTCGAGTTCGACGTCGCCGCGCCCCTTGCGCTCGAAAGCGAAACCGCGCCGACCGCCGCCGACGCGACCGCGTTCGTCGTTTGGCGCGGTCGTTGGGAACTCTTGTCGGCTCCGGCGGGCGAGGGAAGTCGACTCGGCGTCGGGACCGTCGAAGCGTTGGGCGCGGACTTAAATTGGTACTTGGTTCGTTCGCAACTTCAAGACGCGACGAACGGCGTAACGACGGGCGGCTTGATCGACGTGTTCGACTGGATCGGATCGAATACGACGAACGGTATGACGCTCTTGGTCGGTCAAAGCGTCGTTTTCGAGTGGTCGCCGACTTGGAACAGCTACGTCGTCGTCGCGGCGGAGCCGTTAATATGATCGTCGTTCGCCCGAACCGTTTCGACAACCGCAAGGCGTCGTTTGTCGCGCCCGATTGGGTTTATCCGTCCGGCGTTTCGTTTTCGCGTCGCGCTACCAATCCGCTTACCGGCGTTACGACGACGTCGACTTTCGCGAACAATTATTTTAACGACGAGTTCCGCGCCGTCGTTCGGGAGTTCAACGCGGCGAAAATCGCGTCGGGCGGAGCGCCGTTTTACGAAGCGTGTTTGACCGGCGTTAATTTCTATAATTATTCGAGTTATGAAACATCGACGTCGACGACGTATTACCCGGCCGATTCGTTGCGCGCTTTCTGCGAAAACACGTTTATCGCGAACAGTCCGGAGCTTTGGAACGCCGCGACGTGGTTCTGCGCCCGTCGTTCGTCGCGTTCGCAGGGTTGGCAATGGACGCTTTACGTCGCCGAACCAAGCGCGGATTATCCGTCGGACGCGGTCGCGTTCAACTTCGCGCCCGATTACGGAACGCCGAACGTTTACAACAACGCGTCGCGTTCCGATTCGGGCTTGGGGGCGGGCTGGTCGAGCGTCTACTGGCCGCGTCCGGTCGTCGGCGTCGAGAACCTAACGACCGGCGAGAAAATCGTTTGTCGCGAAGTCGACCATTGCGGAGCGCTTACTTCGACGGCGCAACGCGGAACGATTTTTCTCAAACGCGGTTTCGACTATCGTTTCGTCCGCCGCCGCGCGATTCCAACGGACGCCGTCGTCGAGCGCGACGACCCGCTTTACGCGTTCGAAACGTTGCGGTACTTCGGTTTCGACGCGCTCCCGCCGACGACGCAAACGGTCGCCGCGTCGGAGTTCGCGACGGCGACGTTTTTCGATTTGGAGATTTAACGAATGGTCGCGCCGCGTTTCCCGTTTGCGTCGCCGCTCCGTTATCCGGGCGGGAAGACGAAGCTCGCGCCGACGGTCGCGGCGATTTTGGACGCCTCCGGACTTGGCGCGGACGTTTGTTTCGCCGAACCGTTCGCCGGAGGCGCGGGCGTCGCGACCTCGCTTCTGCTCGCCGGGCGCGTCGCCGAAATCGCGTTGAACGACGCCGACGAAGCGGTCGCGTCGTTTTGGTCGGCTGCGCTTGGCGAAACGGAGCGTTTCGTCGACGCGATTCGGACGGTTCCGACAAGCGCGGATTTACGCCGAACGTCGCGGCGCGCTTTCGTTCGAGTTGGGTTTCGCGTTCTTTTACCTGAACCGGACGAGCCGGTCGGGAATCGCGACCGCCGGGCCGATCGGCGGCGCCGCGCAAGCCGGAGCGGACAAACTCGACGCCCGTTTCAACCGCGAAACGCTCGTTCGCCGCGTCGTCGCGCTCGCCGAACGCCGAGACGCGATTCGCGTTTCTTGCGCCGACTTCGCGACGTTCCTTCGAGGTTTGCGAAGCGAGACGCCCGACCGCCGCGTCGTCGTTTTCGCCGACCCGCCGTATTGGACGCAAGGCCCGCGACTTTACCGGCGTTCGTTCGACGCGTCCGAACACGCTCGACTTGCCGACGCGCTCTTGAACGACGTCGCGGCGCCTTGGCTCTTGACTTACGACGACGCTCCGGAGATTCGCGCGCTCTATCCCGGCGTCGAGGCGCGACCGCTTTCCGCGTCGTATTGCGCCGCCCGGCGAAAGACCGGCGCGGAGATTCTTTTCAGCCGATTTTAGCGTCAACCGATTTCGGCGGCGATTTGCGCCGCTTTCCGGAAATCGCGCTCGGCGTAGATTTGCGTCGTGTCGGCGTTCGCGTGTCCGAGGACGACTTGCGCCGCTTCGAGGCCGAACTTCGCCCGGATTTGCGTCGCGGCTAAATGCCGAAGTTGATTCGCCGTCCAAGGCGCGACGCCCGCTTTTTCGGCGGCTCGCTTGATCGCCTTTGTGTACGATAACGCGTCGTATCGGTCGCGAACGCGCTCGTCGAGTCGCGCTCGACGTTCGGCGTCGCGCTTGCGTTGCGACGGCGTAAGGGGCGACTTGCGAGCGGCGCGGCGTTCGCGGGCGCGTTCGAGCCAAGCGTCGCGCGGCGAGAAAAGCGGCTCGGTCGGCGAATTTTCGCGCTCGAGCAGGTACGGCGTTAGAATCGATTGCGCTTTCGGCCCGAGCGGGATTCGCTTGCCGTCGTCGGCGTCGCGGGTCAAGTGTTGCGTTTTCCAACTTTCCGGACGATAAACCCAAACGGGCCCGGTCGTTTCGAGGTCGCAAAGACGCATCGAGCAGATTTCGCCCGGTCGGCAACCGCAAAGGAGTTGAACGCGAACCATCGCGGCGACGACGCTCGGCAAAAACGGAAGCGTCGCGTCGACGGTCTCCGGAGCGACCGGCTTCACCGGCGGCGCTTCGCGGGCGGCGGAGCGTCCCCGTTTGAGCGGCGGCGCGGCTTGGAGCCCGACCAAAACTGACGGGTCGACGTAACCCTCGGCGACGCCCCACTTAAACGCGGCGCGAACGCACTGAACGAGCGTGTTGATATACGAGCGACAATAGCGACCGGAGTTTTCCCAGTCGCGCTGAATCGCTCGGAGCCGAACGACGCCGAAGTCGCGAACGCGGAGCCGGTCGAGCGGCGCGACGAAAAAGGGCGCGAGCGCGGCGCGAAAACGTTCGGTTTGCTTGGTCGACTTGCCGTTTTTGACGTAATAATCGCGAGCGCGAGCGAGGAAAGCGGAGGCAAATTCGCAAAGGAGACAATCGGGGCCGGTTTCGACGACCGGGCCGGTCAAGTATTCGGCGATTACGCGGTCGTACTCGGCGTAAGACTCCGGCGAACCGTATTTTCCGAGGTAGACTTTGCGTCCTCGAAGAGTAACGTAAGCGAGATTTCGGTCGGCGCGCCGACAGATTTTTGGCAATCGATTCTTCATTTTTCGTCCCGGGACGAAAAACGCGTCGAAAACCGCGAAATTTCTTGCTAGAAGAACAGTCTTTAAGTTATTGGGAACTAACAACTTAAAGCAGTGGAGCCAACCGGGATCGAACCGGCGGCCTCCGGCTTGCAAAGCCGGCGCTCTCCCAACTGAGCTATGGCCCCGTCGTTGCGCGACGCGAAAACCGTCGAGAGACGGAACGTCGATAAAAAACAACTTAATCTTATTATAGCCTTGGCGCGTCGGACGTCAAGGGGGTTTCATCGTTTGAAAGGTAAAATAATCGAAAATTGAGGCTGAAAAAGGCAAAATGGGGAACATAGAAATATAGGAAAAGAACGCGAACGGCGGTTTACGCTAAAAAACAAACCGTTTCGTTCGACGTCGCCGCTTGCTGGGGACGCGCCGAGTCGAGCCGGAAAAAAGAAGAAAATTAAGAAACATCGGGCGCAATCGACCTTTCGCGAACTAAAAAAAGCGTTTAATTAGCGAAGGGAGGAAGCTGGCTTCGAGGCGAAGGGAGGCTAAACGTCGGCGAGCCCCAAACAAGATTTGGCGCAAAAACGATCGGCGCCTTTTCCTTGGAAAGATTGAAACGTTGAAACCTTGGCAAGGAAAAGGCGTAACTGCCGGATAAACGAAGGTTTATAGGATGCGGCTCATTGTCGTCTGCGGAGTAAGTCGAGCGCTCGGTTGGTGAAGAGAGCGTCGACGACCGCCGGATGACCGCCGAAAACGAACTTCTCTAAGTAAACGACGGGACGTTCCGAGTCGCGTAAATCGACTAAGGCGACGACTGTTTGACGCGATTGAGAAGTTGAGTTATCGTAATGAGTTGTGTCGAATTGTAAAACGTTGGGATAGGGCCCGATCGCCAAACAAAACGCGACGTCTTGCGGCAAGGCGCTTAACGTGGAGCGGAGCGCGTCCGAAATTTCCGTTTCGACGATTTTTTCGGGGCCGAATAGGTCGGCGGGACGACCCGAAATCGAATCGGACGACGAAGAAGAGCAAGCGCTTGAAAACGCGTCGCTTGCGTCGGGCGAAGTCTCGACGATTGGAGCGGGAAAGAGACGACCAAACTCGTCGCGTTTCGATTCGCCGAAAATTCTTGCAAACGACAAGACGTCGTTCTCAATTTTCGACGCTAAGAGTCCGCGAGAACCCCATTCGAGAACGCCGACCTTCAAGCACTGCGCTCGTAAAACTCGACTGACGACGCTTTGTAAAGTTTCGTCTTCTTCGCCGAAAACGAATTCGCCCGCGCGATCGTAGATAAACTTCGACGTTTCCTCGATTTGACGTTCGCACTCGGCCTCGGTCGATCCCTGCGCTAAAATACGTAGCGAAATAACGCTTTCTTTCGCGGTGATCCCGACGGTGGGGACGCGGTCGCGAGCGATTAGGTCGGGAAGGCGCGCTTCGAGAGCGCTTTCGCCGGCGCCGAAAGTGCGAATGGTTTTCGAACGATAAATTGGGCGGCGACCCTCGAGGAGGCGATCGGCGAACCGTTCGACCGCCGCGCGACCGTTCGGGCCGTTCCACATTTCGCGTAATTCGGCGGGAACGCCGGGAAAGAAGAGCGCGATAAAGTCTTGATTCGATTGGAGTTGAAGCGTTGATTCTTCGGCGGAGCGTTCGGCGTTAAAAGAAGACGCGACGATCTTGGAAAGCAACGACGCGCTGTCGCCGAGATGGCGTCGCGAACCTTCGAAGTAGAAGCCAGGCGCCGTGCCGTTCGGGTTGAAAATAACTTGCGAGCCCGCCGGGAAATACGCTTGAATTTTGTTCGATTCCGTCATAACGCGACCGCGGCGAGCGAAAAGCCGCTCGATGTGCGCGAACGAGTCGGGGTCGAACGTTAATTCGCCGCCCAACGTTTGCGACGCAACTTGGCGCGTTAAATCGTCTTGCGTCGGGCCGAGACCGCCGGTAACGACGACGACGTCGGCGCGTTGAAACGCAAGCGCGAATGCGCCGGTCATTGCCGAATAGTCGTCGCCGATTGTCGAGTGATAAAGAACGCGAACGCCGATTTCGGAGAGAGAACGACTTAAATATTGAGCGTTCGTGTCGAGAATCGCGCCGGAAGTTATTTCGTCGCCGATAGATATGATTTCAGCAACGACGCGCCGCGGCGTCGCGTCGGAGGAAACGGGCGCGTCGTTATTACGTTCGTTAATAGGCGAATGAGGGCGAATGTTTTCCATCTTGCGTTGTTTGGGAATTGCGTTGAAGTAAGAAAAAGTCGCGTCGCAACATTTCGTAGGCGCGACGGTTAATTCCTTTCGGTAATTCGTTTAGCGTCGTTTTTTTCGACGACCAAATTGAAAAAAGCGAGCGACGCCGAGTCGCGTCATAATAGCGACGGCTCGCAACGCTTCTTTGCGATTAATTTTTGAAACGCCGAAACGTCTGTCGACAAAGACGATAGGAACTTCGGCAAAACGAGCGTCGACGCAACGTAAACGATAAAGCAACTCTTCAAAAAAAGAATAGCCTTGCGACACGATCTCGTCGAAGTCGATTTTTTGCAACGTTTCAACGCGATAACAACGGTAGGAACCGCTATTGTCGCGCGTTCGCAAACCGAGCGTCAAGCGCGCGAAAGCGTTGACGCAACGGCTCATTATTCGACGTCGCAACGGCCAGTCGGGCGTCGCGCCGCCGGGAACGTAACGCGAACCGATAACGACGTCGACCGGCTCTTGCGATTGGGACGAACGCTTCGTAAGTTTTGATTTAGTCGAAGGTTGCAAGGAAGCGTCGGGAGAGACGGAAGGAACCGTTCCGCCGTCGAGGCGCGCTAAAAGCCGCGGCGCGACCTCGACAGGATGGCTGAAATCGGCGTCCATATTGACAACGCGTCGATAACCGTTCTCGACGGCGAAACGCAATCCGGCGACGACGGCGGAACCTAGCCCGCGTTCGTTTTGACGGACGAGCGCTTGAATTCGGAAGTCGTTTTGCGAAGCGTTTTGCGCCCATTTTCCGGTTCCGTCCGGCGAATTGTCGTCGACGATCAACACGTCGGCTTCGGGGACGGTCGTTAGGATTGCGTCAACAAGTCGCGGAAGATTTTCAATTTCGTTATACGTCGCTAAAACGAACAAAACGTCTTTAACGGCGCGAGATACGTTGTTTTGAGGAAGCGAAACGGAATCGGGCATTGAAGTATTATCGTCGATAAATGGGAGGGTAACGATTGAAAACGGTGGTTTAAAGCGTCGACGCGTCGTTGGTTGCGTTTTTAATCGATTGAAGAAATTTTGCGTATTCCACGTCGAGTTCTTCAAAGGAACGACCGGTTAACCTTTCCAACGAATTCGGCTGATCGACTCCTTGATAGATTGCGTAAAGGTAGGCGATAAAAGCGTTTCGGTAAACGCCGTCGCGGTAATGAACGAAGAAAAAGGTCAAGCCGGTCGCCTGAGCGTATAAACGTTGCAGAAGCGGCATATCGTTGGTTTGGAAGGTTTCGCGCGTCGCCGCGACGTATTGACGCAAAGGAACGTAAGTTTTTTCGTCGAAAAAACTTTCGATCGCCTGTTGAAGCCGATAGGTTTCGACGCCGCCAAGTTTCGCGTTGGCGCGGTTTAAGGAGTAAGTTTCCATATAAGTCGCGACGCCTTCGACCGCCCAAAAATTCGCTCGACGACCGGGTTGCGAAACGGGCTTATTGCGTCCGGAAGTCGCGAGATAACACTCGTTAAAGAGTTGATGCGTTACTTCGTGCGCAAGAAGGGAGAATAAATCGAATTCGTATTCGTCGTCGGGCGACGGTTCGTAAACAAAAATGCAACGCATATTCGGCAGGTACCAACCGATGCTGGCGTCGACGTTTTCGTCGTGTTTGCGGAGTTCGCGCAAATACTCTTCGCGGTTGCGGTAAAGGATGACGCGGTGTTTTTTGTCGAGCGAGGCGCCGTTAGCGTTAAATCGCGACGCCCATTGCTTTTCCGACGCGACAAAACGATAATAAAGTCGAAACCAAGATTGATAATAAGTCTCCAAAAAACGACCGACTTCGACGCCGCGTTCTAGCGAAACTCGGGAAAGTATTGAAAAATGTTCGGTTTCGACGCGCCAACCGGAGGAACCGGCGAGGATTTTTTCCGCTTCTTCCGTTTCGGAAACCCAACGATTACGGTAGTAACGTTCGCCGTTTTCGTAACGTTCGACGCGATCTTTAGGCAGCCAACCGAAACGTTCGGTTTCTATCTCGCCTTTGTTAAGTCGTTCTATTTCCCAAGTTGTGCGCCAAAAACCGTCGCAAGCCTCGTAACCGAAGAAACGGCGAGCGCCTTCGTTGTCGGGATCGATCGCAAGCGCGGTTTGGGCGCAAGCGAACGCCTCGTAACCGCGTTTTTCGGCGGCGCAAGTCTTGGCTAATTCAAAGGTTTCGTTTGCGTAGCGACGTTGCAAACGGGTGAGCGCGGCGTACCAGCTTCGTTGCTCGTTCGACGCGTCTTCCGGAAGCGCGTCGGGATTTTGAGTCGATTTAAATATCGGAATAGTAAAGAGATAGGGTTCGTCTTTGTAAAGAAGGGAACGGGTGATTTGCGCTTCGAGCGTCATACCGCGTTCGTCGCAGATTTTCGCGTTGGCGCGCAATTTTTCTTGGTATTCGGCAAAGATTGCGGCGCGGTCGCGAGTCGACGTTTTTTCGGCGCCGTCTTGCGAACTCGGCGATTTCGCGGCGTTCTCCGGTTTGTCCGAAACGTCCTTAGAATAAATCTTTAAATTAGACGCCGGCGCAAAGATAAGGAAGACGACAAAAAGTAACGATAAGGCGGAGAAAGGCGCAAAATGGGAACGCGACGGCGGAGAAAAGACGAATTGAGGACGCGTTAACATCGGCGGGTTCCTAAACGGCGTTAAAAAGGAAGGCGCCGCGTCGCGCCGAAACGTCGAACGGCGACGCGGCTAAGGAACAACTCAATTAACGATATGTTAAGTCGTTAGTTTTTAATGATTTCCAAGTAGAACGCTTCGGACGCGTCGACCGTTAGGGCAAGGCCGCCTTCGGCGCTTTTCGCTTTAAAGCGTCGAATTTCTCGACTGTCGACGTCGCGTAAAACAACGTCGAACGCGCCGTCGGCGAAGAAGGGCGTCGTCAAACGGACGTCGAATTTCGGCTCGTTCGGAAGCGGGGTCAAACGCGCCGTCGAATCGGAAATTTGTTCGAATCGAAACGCGCCGAGCGTTGCGCAAACGCCGAAATCGCTCGCTTTATCGTTCGGAATAAGGCGCAGATCGATCAAGTCGGGCGCGCCGGTCGGCTCGAACGAAACGCGACGAGAGGCGCCTTGGCCTTCGACGACAAGCATACCGAGCTTGTAACGTTTGTCGTCCGTTCCGAAACCAAGAAGCGTCAAGCGGGCGCCGTCGCCTTCGCGGTCGTAAAGACCGGTTAGAAGGTCGTATTTGCCCGGCGGCAAGTCGGTCGGAAGCGGAACCGCGATTTCGTCGCCAAAGAGTTGCGTTTCAAGACCTTGCCAACGGTTCGTCGGCTTTTTCGGATCGGTTAACGGCAACACGTGAAGTTCCGGTTTGTCGGCCCACCAAGTTTTCGGGCGTTCCAAATGAAGGAACGGCGCGTACGACTTGTCGGTCGGACGAAGCGCGTTCCAAACGAATCGACCTCGCAACTCCTTGTCGTCAATGATTTTAACGTCGTCGAGAAGCGGACGAATCGGCGTCGCTTCATACGGAAGTTTTTGTCGACCGTTGACGAAATAATAATTGTCGTCGACGCGAATTTCGACGACTTGACCGTCGAGTCGAACGACGCCGCCGAACGACTCTTTGTCGTTAGTCGCCCAAA
Organism: Thermoguttaceae bacterium; assembly: GCA_017435375.1. Lineage (GTDB taxonomy): Bacteria > Planctomycetota > Planctomycetia > Pirellulales > Thermoguttaceae > RUG369. Next base: position 10,595 of record JAFSFF010000206.1, on the reverse strand, counting down.
AACCGAAACGCGGCAAAATTAGCGGACGTTCCGAGTTCGGGTAAGTTCCGATTTGCCAGTCGTTTGCGCCGCGGTTGACGTAAACGATGACGCCCGATTTCCAGGTGATTTTTTGACGGTGAATATCGCCGTCGACAAACTCGAAATCGGCGATTTCGTCCATCGCCAACGAGCGCGCTAAGTTTTGCATCAACCAATATTTGCGAACTGTTCCGCGAACCGACGTCGCAAGGTCGACCATCAACGCGTGTCCGGTCAACGCTTCCGCCGACAGGTAGTCGTCGCTTTCGATACCGCGTAGGGAGCGAGAAATCCCGCCTTCGTAACGGTCGCTGTATCCGACGCCGTGTAAAATAAAGCGGTTGTGGTTCACCGCGTCGAACCAAGGGACGTATTCGTAGTCGGCGCAATCGATTACGCCGGTGTAGTTTTCTTGGTTCTTAGTGAGGCGACGTAGGATAGCGTCGGCGCCGTCGAGATGGCCGATTAGCGCGTCCGAACCCGATTCGCTGATCGTTATCGCGTTGTCGTCGAAGGTATTACGCACGAGATCAAAGTAGCGGTTCCAGCAGTCGAGCGTTTCGGCGCGCGAGTGGAACTTGCCTTGACGGTCGTAAAAATCCATAATGTGAATCGACGAAAAAACGTCCGTAAAGTACGCCGTTTGTTTGAGTTCCGGCTTGATCAACGCCAAATTACGCTCGGCGTAGGGGAAAATTTTCGTCGGGTTAAAACGGTAGCTTTGAACGTCCGGGCCCGGGTTGTACCAAGCCTTTTGCGGCTGACCGTCCGGATTCATAATAATATCGTCGTAGGTGAAACCGTTGGCGTCCGGATAAAAGTCAATGTAATTGTCGTGTAAACCGAACGGTATCCTGTGTTTATCGCAGAACGCTTGCGTTTCTTGGAGGTCGGCGAGCGTTCCTTGTTCCGGGCGCGGCGGCCAAATGTCGGGAAGACGGACGTCGTAACCGTGTCGCTGCCAAACGTGTTGAATGAGAAGCGAATCCGTAAGTCCGTAATCGACAAAGGTTTTTATACGGTCGAGAACGCCGCGATAAGAGCCGCCCCAGTAATCGTAAACGAAACGACCGGCTTTTTTCGGAACGAGCGGAGCCGCGACTTTGTCGAAACCCGGCGCGTATTTGCGGGCGCAGTCGAACGCTCCAAGTTCGCTTGAACGAAGGGTTAACGTCGAATCGGGGCGCGCGGCCAGCGTGTAGATTCGGCGTTCCGGGTCGACGACGAGACGGTCGACGGGAGCGGTCGTCGCTTGGAGAAGCGCGAGACCGTCGGCGAACTCGAACGCGACGTGGCTTGTCGAGCAAGCGAAACCGTCGCCGTCGAATTCAAAGGCTTTAGGTTCGACGACGCAGTAGCCGTGCCCGAAGTAAACGCGCGGCGCTTTTTGCGAGAACGGGCCGAAGGAGAGCCGTTCGATTTCGTTTCGGTTGGTCGCGACCCAACGGAAAGCAAGACCGCCGGTCGAGCGCGAAACGAAACAGCAAAGCGCGTTTTTACCGGCGTTTGCGTCGAGGAAACGTTGCGCTTCCGCCGCCGAATTTTGGGCGTCGACAAAGCGTAAAGAAACGTCGCAGGCCGCGAACGGACGCTCGAAACCGACGTTGACGCCTTGGTAGCGGGCGCGGACGCCGTCGATTTGAACGTTTTTCGCGGCGTTGCCGATTGTAACGAAACCGTCGCAAACGCCGTATTTGCCGGGCGTTACGACCGCGAATTGGCCGTCGCCAAACTCAAAGCCTTGCGACTTGACGCCGCCGACGGAAAGCGGAACGCCCGCCGACGGGAGTTTTTGCGCGTTTAATTTAAGGAACGCCGCGAAACTTTCGGCGTTAACCGCTTGCAAACGCTCGCGTTCCGTCGCCGTTAAAAGAGTTGCGTTCGATGGATTCGCGACGATCGCGACGTCGCCCCAAAACGAGCCGTCGCACGTCGTGTCGCGTTTGACGCCGGGGTCGGTTTCGAACGTTAATAAAACCTTTTGACCGGCGAACTTAGAGAGGTTGACGTTCGCTTCGAGCCAACTTGTTTTCGCGCCGAGTTCTTCGAAAACGAGCGTCGGGGGAAGCGGTTGTTTTTGCGCGAGTAGAGACAACGTCGCGGCGTCGCAATCGGCGGGAAGCGGTTCGACGAAAACGCGGTAGACGACGCCGTCGGTCGGCGGTTCCGGCGCGAACACGTCGCGCATCGCTCGGAAGAAACGCAATTCCAAGGAGTTAGCTTGGGGAAGCGAAACCGCGTAACGGACGCCGACGACGCCCGGGCCGCCGTCGTAAGGCGGGTGAACCGACCAAGCGGAACGTTGAACGCCGCCGCGCGTCATCGAACAGAGGTTAAACGACGCTTTCGATTCCTCTTCGAAACCGCTCCAACCTGTCGCAAGCGGGGAATGTTCTCCGCCGTCGCGGCGCCAATACGCAACGTAATCGGTCGATTCGACGAGTTTTAGGAAGTCGCGTCCGCCGAAATCGAGCGTTTTCATCTCTTTAGAAGTCGGCAAAAACTCCGTTAACTTCGTCGCGAAAACCGGAACGAGTTCGACGGTCTTTTCGGCGCCGTCGAGTTCAAACGTAAAACAAGCGCGTATAGGGTAATGCGCGTCGCGGTAGGCGTTCCGAACGGCGAAGGAAATCGACGATTCAAAGCGGCTTTTCGCGTCGACGACGAACGTTTTTTCAACGGCGTTCGGGGCGGCGATTTCCTTTTGGGCGTCGTAAAGATAGACCGTTTCAATCGTCGAGTACTTCAAGCGAATGGAAACGGGAGCGTCCGACGCGTTGTCGACGATCAACGGGGCGTGATAAATTTGACCTTCGACCGTAAGCGCCGGAATCTTCGAGATTTCGAACGTTAGCGGGCCGGAAGTCGCGCGATGATAGGTGAACGCGAACGCCGACGACGCGGTCAGCGTAAAAATCGCGAACGCAAACGCCGACGCAAGGTAAGTCGCGGAACGAATAAAGCGTTGCATAAAACGCCTCCTTATTAAGGTTAAGTCCGACGAAAAACGGGAACGAAGAAGAAGGACGGAATGAAACAAATAATTGGGGAAGGGAAAACGACCGAAATTTCGACGATAATTCTTTCGCTAAACGACGCGGCGTCATAGGTCGCGATCTAAGGAACCGCTTAAAACGCAAGACGCGACGTCTTGAACGCTAAGGACAAGACGTCGCGTTTATAGGGGCGTCGTCGTTAAACGATCAGTCCCATTTCAGGACGGCGCCTTCGTCCGCGCTCGTCGCAAGTTTCGCGTATTTCGCAAGATAGCCGGTCGTGTAACGCGGGGCCGGGGCCTTGAACTTCGCGGCGCGCTTCTTCAATTCGGCGGCGGAAAGTTTGACGTTGATCGACTCGTTCGGAATGTCGATTTCGACAATATCGCCGTCTTCGAGGAGCGCGATCGGGCCGCCCGCCGCGGCTTCCGGACTGACGTGGCCGATGCTCGCGCCCGCGGTGCCGCCGGAGAAGCGACCGTCTGTAACGAGCGCGACGGAGTCGTCGAGCTTAACGCCTTTAAGCGCGGCGGTCGGAGCGAGCATTTCTTGCATGCCCGGGCCGCCTTTCGGGCCTTCGTAACGGATGATAACGACGTCGCCGGCCTTCACTTTGCCGCCGACAATCCCTTGATACGCCTCGGGTTCGGAGTTGAAAATGACCGCCGGGCCGGAGTGCTTCATCATTTGCGGAAGGACGCCCGCCGTCTTGACGACCGCGCCGTTCGGAGCGAGATTGCCGAAGAGAATCGTGAGACCGCCTTGCGCGCGATAAGCCTTTTTGCAGGTGCGAATGCAGTCTTTCGGATCGAACGCAAGTTCAAGCTCGGTAACGTCTTTGCAACGACGGCGAATGCTCATCGCGGTCGTGTTCGGGCGACCGCCCGGCGTCGCGGCGTACATTTCGAGCGCTTCGTCGCAAACTTTCCGCGAACGGAGGTCGTATTCGTCGACGGTTTGGCCGAGCGTAAGTCCCGAAACGGTCGGCGCTTTAAAGTCGAGCGACGGAACCTTGCCGCGACGGAGTTCGCCGAAAATCGTCGCGATCCCGCCGGCGTTGTGAACGTCTTCGATGTGGTAATTGCAACTCGGCGACACTTTGCAGATGTTCGGCGTCGTTTGGCTTAACTCGTTGAATCGCGAGAGTTTATAGTCGACGCCCGCTTCCTTCGCGATCGCGAGGAGGTGGAGAATCGTGTTCGAGCTGCCGCCCATCGCCATATCGAGAATCATCGCGTTGTCAAGCGCCGATTTCGTAACGATTTCGCGCGGGAGAATCGGGAAGTCGAGGTCGATTTTTTTCGTCGCGGGGCGACGCGGCGTCGACGCTTCGGCTTTCGTCAGTTCGCCGGCGGCGACTTTGTCGCGCAACTCTTGGATTTTCACCATTTCGACGATACGTTTCGCGGCTTTTTTGTAAATCTTGCGACGTTCCGAACTCGTCGCGAGAACGGTGCCGTTGCCGGGGAACGCGATCCCGAGCGCTTCGCAGAGGCAGTTCATACTGTTGGCGGTGAACATACCGGAGCAGGAGCCGCACGTCGGGCAGCTTTTTTCTTCGACTTGGCGCAGGCGTTCGTTCGAAACTTTGCCGTTTTCGTTCCCGGCCGCGGCGGCGAAGATCGAGATTAAGTCGAGCGGGGAACCGTCGTTATCGCGACCGGCTTCCATCGGGCCGCCGGAGGCGAAAATGGTCGGAATGTTACAACGCATCGACGCCGTCAGCATACCCGGGACGATTTTGTCGCAGTTCGGAATACAGATCATACCGTCGAATTTGTGGGCGTTGATCATCGTTTCAACCGCGTCGGCGATGATTTCGCGGCTGGCGAGGGAATATTTCATTCCGTCGTGCCCCATCGCGACGCCGTCGCAAACCCCGATAGTGTTGAAGATAAAGGGAACGCCTCCCGCCGCGCGAACGGCGTCGGCGACGAACTCGGCGACTTGTTCAAGGTGAACGTGCCCCGGGATGACGTCGACGCGACTGCTGACGATCGCGATGAACGGGCGTTTGAAATCTTTTTGCGAGACGCCGCAAGCGCGGAGAAGACCGCGGTGCGGGGCGCGGCTGGCGCCTTTTTTAATCAAGTCGGAACGCATCGTAAACCTTTGCTGTATTGAGCGTTAAGTTTCGTCGACTCGCCGCTTTATCAAGGATGAAAAAGGAACGGCGATTCGGGCGTCGAAGGTTAACGACAAAAAGTCGCCAAACGGCGCGCGGCGAAACCTCGGAGTGAAAAATATACCGTTTTTTATTATAGCGCTTCTTGACGCGGCGTCGAGACCCGGAAACGGCGTAGGCGCGTTTTTTTTCGATTTTTTTTGCGTCGACATTGCGGAACGAAACGAATTTGAGTCGTCCTTAACGTTCTAAATGAAAACGTTTGCGTCGCGAAAATTGGAAATCGAGTTTAATTTTCGAGCGTCGCGTTTTCCTGTTCCGCATCCAATTTTTCCCACCAAGCCGGTTTTTGCGCGTTGGCGAATTTTCTCGCGACTTCGGGACAGGCGCGGCAGATTGTCGATTTTGGGAAAGGGCGGCGTCCGAACCACTTAACGCTGTCGGGGAGCGCGACTTCTTTTAACGCGGCGTAAGTAAACGCCGAATCGCAAATTTTTTCAAGTCCTTTCGGAAAAACGACTTGCGACAATGCCGCGCAATATTCGAACGCGGCTTCGCCAATTTTGATTAGCGCTTGGGGAAGTTCGATATAAGTTAGCGAGAAACAACCGTAAAACGCGCCGATTTTTATCTCTTTAACGTTCGGCGAAAAAACGATTTCCGTTAAGTCGGCGCAATGAAAAAACGCGTATTCGGGGATTTTGTCGATTCGTTCGGGGAGCGCGATTCGCCGCAACGCTTGACAACCGGAAAACGCCCGGTCGCCGAGCGTTTTAACATTCGGCGGAAGTTCGAGTTGCGTTAGCGACAAACAGCCGCCGAACGCGTGTCGCCCGATTTTTTCGACGCTTTCCGGGAGTTCGATTCGCGCCAGCGACGAACAGCGGTAAAACGCGCGGTCGGGAATCGCTTTAATTTTCTGCGGAATAACGAGTTGCGTTAGCGACGAACAGCCGAGAAACGCGTCGGCGCCGAGTTTTTTGATTTTCGACGGAATTTCGATTTGCGACAACGTCGAGCATTGCGAAAACGCCGCGTCGCCGATTTTGTCAAGTCCTTCCGGTAAAACGATTTGCGTTAGCCGCGAACAGCGGAAAAACGCCTCGTCGCCGATTGTTTTAACGCTTTTCGGAACGACAAATTCGCCCGTTTTTCCTTCGGGACAGCGGAGAAGCGTTTTGCCGTCGCTCGACAAGAGAACGCCGTCGAAGTCGCGAAACGACGGGTTTTGCGCGTCGACGCGAAGCGCCGTCAACGACCGACTGCCGAAAAACGCGGTTTCGCCGAGTTCTTCGAGGCTTGCGGGAAGTTTGATTTGCGTCAGCGAGTCGCACCGGGAAAACGCGCCGTCGCCAATGTTGGCAACGCTCGGCGGTAAAACGACTTGCGTTAGCGACGCGCATCGGGAAAACGCGGTTTCGCCGATCGACTTAACGCCGTCGGGTAAAACGATTTCCGTTAGCGCCGAACATTCGGCGAACGCGCGGTTTCCGATTCGTTCTAGTCCTTGCGGTAAAACGATTTGCGTTAGCGCCGCGCAACCGGAAAACGCGGAGTCGCCGATTTCTCGAAGCGTCGGCGGCAAAACGACTTGCGTTAACGACGCGCAGTTTTTGAACGCTCGAACGCCGATTTGGGCGACAGGGCGACCGTCGACTTCGGCGGGAACGACGGCGGAAGTCGCGTTTTCCGGAAGGAATTTGTCGATCGTAACGACGTCGTTTTCGACGCTCCATTCGAAGTCGGTCGCGGGGTTGGGAAGCGCGGAAATGTTGTCTTGTAACGTCATTGCTGGAAGCCTTTAACGATGAAAGAAAATGGATAAATTAGGCGTTGGGCGATTCGGCGTCAACGTCGTTGCCGAATCCGACGGCGTCGCGTCGTTTTTGAGTCGATTTTGACGCGGCGTCGACGACGGCGTCGGGCGCGTTATTTCGGGGTTGACGTCGCGTCGTTCGAGGCTGGATTGACGCCGAGGATTAATTCGTCGAGCGTTTGGCCTTTGGTTTCTTTTGCAAGTTCTTCCGGCGTATCGGATTGGAACGGTTGCGAGGGGTCGGCTTTTAGCGTCGCCCAGCGTTGAGCCTTGGTCGATGAAATCCAACGAACGGCGCCGTTCGCGGTTGCGATCGCGCTAACGTCGCCGGAGCGGAGCGGGCCGATTCCGTTTGGAGACGCGGGCCCGGGAAGTTGGCGCGCGGTTCCGTCGATTCCGTCTTCAAACGCCGTTGTTTCAAGTATTTCCGCGTCTGGTCGCATCCATTCGACCGGCGTTTTGCGCTCGACGATTAGCGCTTGCGACAGAGCGACGCGTTCCGGATCTGCGACGCGCTCCGCCAAGTCGACGCCGACGCCGTTTGCGTTGTAAAGCGAGTTGGGGCCGACGATTACGGAGTACGCGGCGAGGTTGGAGTCGGGGACGTCTTCCGGACGGCGGAAAACGTCCGGCGTCTGCTTGGCGAATCGGCGGTTATGCGGCGAGTCCCAAGGCTCGTCGAGTCGGATTTGATCGTAAAGCGTTTTTGTCGCGTCGTTTATGTAAGGAAGAATCAAGACGCGCCAACTGTGAAGCGGCTTCCCATCCGCGTCGACGGTAAAGGCCGGGGGGGGCGTTCCGCGTTCCGATTGATACCGAAGCGTCGCGATTTGAAGGGTTTGCAGACGAGATGCGTTTTCGGCTTTATAAAACGGGGCGCGGGAGGCGTCGTAAACGGGGAGCAAAGCGCTTCCGAAGAAAAGGGCGCAATTTTCGGAACGTTTTCTTCGGTTCGGCGATAAAATTTTCGGAAGCCATTCCGTTTGCGGCAGGTCGGGCGGGGTTATCGCGGGCAAAAGGGGCGCGTCGAGGAGTTTTCTGTTCGCGTCGACGATCGCGCGATAAGTTTTCATTGCCTTGTTGGCGTCGAGTCCCGACGCAAGTTTTTGCAAAACCGGCGTCGGCGCAACGTATTGCCCGCCTTCGGGATAGAGGAGGAATTGGGCGAACCAAACGACGTTGAAAAACGCTTCGCCGTCGAAGACGCGGCGTCGCAACGCGGCGTAGTCGTATTCGCCGAACGTTTCGCGATAAATTTCGGCGACGCGGGCCCATTGCTCCGACGTCGGCGGCGCGTCCGGGTTGGCGCCGAGTCCGAGCGACGTCGCGACGCCGTAAATCGCGACGCCGACAAGACTTTCGACGAGGCAGTTGTTCGGATTGTCGAGGATATGACGGCTCAAACGGAGGATAAGGCGCCAATCGTCGAGCGCTCCGTCGACGTCGCCGCAACCGAGTCGATAGTTGGCGCGAACGACTAAAAGTCGGGTGATTTCGCGGTTGTGTTGGACGTCTGGAAGCGTCATATTGAGCCAGTCGTCGAGCGTTTCGCCGGCGCCGACGGGAAAATGCCAAGAGCCGTATTTTGAACGACTTAACGCCGATTCGTAAACCGCGTAACGGTCGGCGTTTTCCTCGATCCAACGCGCCGCGACCGGGAATTCCTCCGCCGTCCAAGGGCGTTCTTGGAGAACGTCGAAATATTGTTGCGCGTTGTAACGGGAGACGCGAGCGGGACTCGGTTTGCAATCGACGTAAACCGTTTCCTCGTATTGGTTAACGTCGGCGGCTTTGTTGGTTTCCGTCGGGAGCGGCTCCGTTCCGTCGATTCCGTTCAAGCGAAGGTAATCGATTAAATTCAAACGATTTAGGAACGTCGGACGGGCGGTCGGGTCGACTTGAAACGTTTGGCAAAGGCGCGTCCAGTCGTTCGCGAACCAATCTCGCGACGCTTTGTCGGTTGGAAAGTCTTCCCAGCGAACGGTTTGCGCGATGTGAAGCTGTTCGAGCGCCGCCGGCCCGAACGCTTGCAAGACGTCGCGGAAACCGTTTTCTTCCGGCGGCCCGAGCCAAGCGTCTTGCCGCTCTTCGTAAATACGCGCGAAATCGACGTTTCCGTCCGGCGTCAGCGGCTCGACGAATCCGGTCGTTTCCGGCGACGGTGTTAGCGGAACGCCTTGGAAATAAAGGAGTTTGGCCGCGAGCGCGAGAAGAACCGGGCAAACGATGAAAAGGAAAAACGGGATTTGAAACCGCTTTTTGCGCCAAAACGGACGCTTCGGCTTCGACGGTTGCAACCGCGACGGCGACGTCGCGTCGTTTGGAGCGTCGTTCGGCGACTTGGCGTCGGCGTCGGTTTGGAAGTCGTCTAGGTTTTCGGGGTAATCTTCGCAGTAATACGGGATAACCATCGTTAAACTCCGGAGTTAGAAGGCGAAAAACAAGCGAAAAAACGGCGGTCGGCGCGGTGTTCGGCGACGCGACGTCGTTAGTTGGCGCGAAGAGAAAAAAAGCGAAGGATTGGACGGTAAAAACGACGCGACGTCGTTACTTGCGACGGTGAAAGCGGCGGCGTGAAGCGGCGGCGCGGTCGGTCGAAGGGAAAGTCGCGTCGACGCGGCGTCGCTAAGCGGCGTTTTCGCGTCGACGCAACGTTCGAAGCGGCAAGCGATTAGTACATTGCGGCTTTCACTTGCGAAATCGCGTCGAGGTGGTGTTGGCGATCTTTCGCGAAGGTGAATTTCCACGGCGCCATCAGGAAGCCCTTAAGTCGTTCTTCCGAAAGGTTTTTGCGACAGAAGTCGACCGTCAAGCCGAAGTTTTCGTCGTTCGACCAGTTCGACGCGCCCGGAACTTGTTCGAAACCGGCTTTGTCGAGGTCGATATACGTTTGCGCGACCTTGTTTGATTTCGGGTCGAAGTCCTTGCCGTAATACCAGTTAGACATCAAAATCGACTTCGGCGCCCACTCCAAAAATTCCGGGTGTTCCCAAGCGTAGTCGGCCCAAATCCACGGGCGCGAACCGGTTTTTTCGACCTGTTCGATAAAGAAGAGGAAGTCGCGTTTCCAAAGTTCGCCTTGGCGGATGACGACGTAGTCGTAAGTCTTTTGAATCGGATAGTTTTCTTCGTCGTAACCGAGGTGGAAGAAGCGCGGCTTATCGAAAATTTCGGCGACTTCGGCGATCAGGTCGGCGCACACTTTGTAGTATTCCGGCGTCGAGACCATTCGCTCGTATTTGCCGAGCCAGAAGTCGTGGCACGTCGAGAAATTCAACTTCGGAATCGGTTCGATCCCGATATCTCGCAAGCGTTTAAGGTCGGCGCGCAACCGGTCGACGCTCCACGCGCCGTCGATGGCCAGCTCCGGATGCGTCTTGTATTGGAGCGCCTCGCCGATATCGATTACGAGCATGTTAAGCCCCGATTCGGCGGACTTTACGGAAAGCTCTTCCCAGAGGGCGACGTCGCAGTCGAATTTGTCGGTCGGCGGCGTGTAGGCGCGCTCGGTATCGCCCCACATGTTGTGTCCGAGGTGAAGCAGAATCCCCCAACTACGGGCGTCGGCGGGTTTTTTCGCGATTTCTTCGGCGGCGACCGCGGCGTTCAGGAACGGGGACGAGCCGAAAGCGGAGAG
>JAFSFF010000205.1 GCA_017435375.1 Thermoguttaceae bacterium | reverse complement strand
CGGAACGAACGGAAGCGCTTCGATTCGCGCCCCCAACGTCGCGACCGCCGACGACGCCGACTCGCCCGGCTCCGCTCCGAACGCCGCCGTTAACGCCGCCGTTAACGCCGCCGTTAGCGCCGCGACGCCAAGCGTTAACGCTCCGCAAAACGCTCCGACCATTCCTCTCGTTTTTCGATTTTTTCGCATTCTCGCCTCCGTTTTTCGTCGCGTTTTTGTTCCCGAGCGCCGCGTCGACGGCGTCTCCTTATTTTATTATAAACGACGCTAATCCGAAAATCAACCGCGCCTTCGCTCGAAACAGAATTTAACAAAAAAACCGTTTTTTCGCAAAAAAACGTTTGACGCGACGCAAAAATTTTGTTAAACTAGACAAACTTGGCGTTCCGTCGCGACCGACGTTTAAGCGTTTTTCAACGAAAAGCCGCGCTCGAACGCCGCTTGTTCCCCCCTGGAAACCGTCGGCGACTTCCCGCTCCGACTTGCGACGCGTTCCCGTTCCGCGTCCGCCCGCCCGGTTTCCGTTTCCCGTCCCTTTGCCGTCCGTTAAGGAGTCGTCCCAATGCCGCGTTGTTTTTCGACGCTCGCCCTTTGCGCGCTTCTCGCCGTCGCCGCGAGCGGTTGCGATCTGTTAAAATCCAAAAAGAACGAAACCGGCGATAAAAAACCGCAAGAAACGCTAAAAGTTTCCGTCGTCGAGCCGACGACGCGCGTCATCGTCGATTACGAAGAATTGAACGGGCGAACCGCGGCGGTCGAGTCGGTCGACGTCCGCGCGCAGGTCTCCGGTTACCTCGAAGAAATTTGCTTCCAACCGGGCCAAAACGTTAAAAAAGGCGACGTTCTTTTCAAACTCGACGAACGAGTTTACGCGGCGGTCGTCGCGCAACGCCAAGCGGACGTCGAACGATGCGCGGCCGACGTGAAAAGTCGCGAAGCCGAGGTCGCCTCGCAAACCGCCGAACGCGACCAAGCGCTCCTCGACTGGAACCGTCAAAAAGAACTGAACGCCAACAACGCGACTTCGAAGCAATCGCTCGAACTCGCCGAAACGAATTACAATCGTTCGCAAGCGGGCCTCGTCGCCGCGCAAGCGGAATTTTCCGCCGCGCAAGCGGAACTCCAAGCGGCGCAAGCGAACCTCGCCCGCGCGCAAATCGACCTCGACTACGCGACGATTAAATCGCCGATCGACGGCGTCGTCAGCCGCGAACAAATCACCGTCGGAAACCTCGTCGAAAGCGGCTCCACTCGCCTGACGAGCGTCGTCGCGGTCGACCCGCTTTACGTCTTCTTCGACGTCGACGAACGCACGCTCCAACCGTTCCGCCTCAACGTCTTGCCGCGCCTCGAAGCCAAAGGCGATTTCTCCGTTAAATTCGCGATCGGCGACGAACCGTTCGACCGCGAAGCGAAAGTCGACTTCAACGAACCGCGCCTCAACGAAACGACCGGAACGCTCGAATTCCGTTCCGTCGCCGAAAATAAACCGAACGCCAACGGAACGCGCAACCTCCTGCCGGGCGTCCGCCTCCGCGTCCTCTTCCCGACGAGCCTCCCCTACGAAGCGACGATCATTCCGGAAGAGGCGATTATGACCGACCAAAACGTCAAGTACGTCTTTACCGTCGACGCGGAAAACAACGCCGTTTACACGCCGATCAAACTCGGCGCGCTCCAAGACGACAATATGCGCGTCGTCCTCGCCGGACTCGAACCGGGCGCCCGCGTCGTTACCGATCAACTCCTCAAAGTGCGCGACAAAGCCCCCGTCGAGCCGACCGTCGTCGAAAACCGCTCGACGACGATCGTCATCCGCGAAGACGGAACCCATTACCCGAACGACGGAAGCGAACCGTATCGCGACGAACTCGCGACGACGCCCTTCGTCGGAGAAGGCAAAGAAGCGCCCGCCGAAATCGCCGACGACCAAGCGCCGGAAGCCGCGCCCTCCGAGACCGCGACCGAACAAAGCGCGTCCGAAACGCCGAAACCGCAAAACTAACGCGGACTCCGTTTCGGTTTTCTCTCCTTATTCTCCGAGACGAGACGCCCTCGCCATTGTCGGCGTCCCGTCGCAACATAAAGGAATAATACGTTGGCGCGCTTTTTTACCGACCGACCAATTTTCGCGAGCGTTCTGTCGATCTTGATCGTTTTGATCGGCTCCATCGCTTACTTTTCCCTCCCGGTGGCGCAGTACCCGAACGTCGCGCCGCCGATGATTTACGTCAGCGCGAACTACTCCGGCGCGAACGCCAAAGCCGTCGCCGAGTCCGTCGCGACGCAAATCGAAGACCAAGTCAACGGCGTCGAAGGAATGCTCTATATGGAGTCGACCAGTTCCAACGACGGCCGTATGGGTCTCGCCGTCGCGTTCGAGCCGGGAACCGACCTCGACGACGCGCTCGTTCTCGTTCAAAACCGCGTTTCGCTCGCGACGTCGAAGTTGCCCGAACAAGTGAAACGCGTCGGCGTTACCGTCCGCAAACGCTCGCCGTCGTTGTTGATGATGATCAACTTCGTTTCGCCCGGAAACAAATACGATCAAGTTTACCTTAGCAACTACGTTTCGCTCCGCGTTCGCGACGCGATTTCCCGCGTTTACGGCGTCGGCGACATCTCGATTTGGGGCGAAAAGGCGTACAGCCTCCGCGTTTGGCTCGACCCGGCGAAAATGCGCGCGCGCAGCTTGAACGCCGCCGACGTCGTCGCCGCGATTCAAGAGCAAAACCAACTCGTCGCGACCGGCTCGCTCGGCGAACCGCCGATGAACGAACCGATCGTCTTCCAACGTCCGTTCGACCTCGAAGGCCGACTTTCCCCCGACGAAAACGGCAAAGCGTTCGAAGATATCGTCGTTCAAACCGACGAAACGGG
>JAFSFF010000204.1 GCA_017435375.1 Thermoguttaceae bacterium | reverse complement strand
GTCGTTCGGCGGCGGAATGGGACGTCTGCGCGAAGTTTGCGGGGCGGTCTCCGGGATGTTCCTCGTTCTCGGGACGCTTCGCGGCGCGGACGACCCGAAAGACGGCGAAACGAAAACGGCGCAGTATCGCGATATTCAAGAGTTGGCGCGTCGCTTCCGCGAGTCGAACGGCTCGATCGTTTGCCGCGAACTTCTCGGACTGACCGAAAAAACGTCCGAACCGACGCCGGAAAAACGAACCGCCGACTATTACAAGAAGCGCCCCTGCTCCGAGTTGGTCGCGCAAGCGGCGCAAATTCTCGACGAGTTCCTCGCCGAACGCGACGCTCAAAACGCTTGACGCCGACGCGTCGAACGTCGATTCAACGTTAAAAAAACCGTTCGCGACCGGAGTTTTTGCGCTCCGAACGCGAACGGTTTTAGCGTTTTTAACGATTTTAAGCCGTTAAACCGACGAAACGTTTCGCGTCAGTCGGCGACCGTCTTCCCGAGCGCGAACGCTTCGTCGACGAGCGTCGACTTCTCCGCTTCGCCGACGCGCCAAACGCCGACGCCGTAAAGCGCGCCGCGCTCCTTCGAGTCCGGCAGGCAGTCGAGGAACCCGCGCATTCCCTCGAATGTTCGCTCCATCGCCGCTTTCGAATCGTCGGCGGCGGTCGCGATAAAGTAAAACTCCTTCCCGACGACCTCTTCGTATCGAGCGCAAAAACGGTCGATTAGCGTTTTCAGCTGCGCGCTCATCGAGTAAAAATAGACCGGCGTCGCCAAGACGATTACGTCCGCCGCGATCGCTTTTTCGACGATTTCGTTCACGTCGTCCTTTTGCGGACAGGGCTTTTTCTCGAACGAACACGCGCCGCACCCGACGCAGACGCCGATTTTCTTCTCGCGGAGCAAAATCTTTTCGACCTCCGCCCCGACCGAGCGCGCCCCGTCGGCGAAACGGTCGCAAAGAACGTCGGAGTTCCCGCCTCGGCGCGGCGTCGACGACAAAATCAAGACTTTTTTCATCGTTTTTTCTTTCCTATTTTATCTCAAACGTTTATTTCAACGCAAAATTTTCGTTTTTCGTTCGCCGAACGCGAAAACGCCCGCTTCGACTCTTCGTCGCGGCGGGCGTTTCGGCGGTTCGACTTAACGACGGCTCGCGGCGGCGCGCTCCTCGGAACGCGTCGCCGACGGTCGAGCGTTTACGTCAAGCGCTTTCGGACGTTTCGGCTTCCGGCGCTTGCGCCGCGGCGGCTTTCGCCGCTTGGCGTTCGGCGCGCCATTTTTCCTCGGCGATCACTTCTTTCGGCTTTTTCCCGAAGAGAAGCGCCGTTCCTTCCCGGATTCGCTCGACGAGCGCGTACAGCGCCGGAACAAAGACGATCCCGACGCACGTCGCGAGCAGCATCCCGGCAAACGTCGTCGTTCCGATCGCTCGACGGCTCCCGGAACCGGCGCCGGTCGCGATCACGAGGGGCCAAACGCCAAAGAGGAACGAAATCGCCGTCATCAAGACCGCGCGGAAACGTTGGCTCGCGCCGTTAATCGCCGCTTGGCGAATCGGGACGCCGCTTTCGCGCTCGACTTTCGAAAACTCGACCATCAAAATCGCGTTTTTACTCGCCAAGCCGATCAACATAATCAGCCCCAACTGCGCGTAAATACTCATCGAGTAAACCGACGCCATCGCCGCGCCGTAATGCATCAAGCCGCCCATCAAACCGAGCATCGCGCCGAGCGTCGCGACCGCGACCGACAACACGACCGGAATCGGCGTCGTCCAGCTCTCGTACTGCGCGACGAGGAACAGGTAAGCGAACGCGAACGCCAGCGCCAAGAGGAAACCGATCTTCCCTTGGTTTTGCCGCTCTTGGAAACTCATTCCCGTCCACTCGATCATATAGCTTTCTTTCGGCATGTCGAGGTTTTCGATCGCCTTCATATAATCGCCGGTGCTTACGCCCATCGCGACGGCGGTAATGTTCGCGCAAACGCGCTGGTTGTGCCGCTGAATCAACTGCGGCCCGACGACGTGCTTGACCGTCCCGAGCGAACTAAAGGGCGTCATTTCGCCGTATTTGTTCGGAATGTTCAAGTTGTAAATGTCGTCGATCGACCCGCGCTCGTCGCGCTTCGACTGCACCTTGACCTTGAAGACGTACCCCATCAAGTTGAAGTCGTTGACGTAAAAGGACGCGAGCTTGTTTTGAAGCGTCGTGAAGATCGTGTTGATCGGAACGCCCATTCGCTCCGCTTTTTCGCGGTCGATTTCCAGCTCGAGCTGCGGCGTTTCGGCGTTGTACGAACTCGACGCGAAGAGCGTTCCCGGCGTCCGCATCAGCTCGGCGGTCGCGGAGTGAACTTGGTTCGACAGGTCTTGCGGCGTCGAGTCGTCGGTGATGCAGAGCGCGAATTGCGTCCCCATCCCGAGCCCCATAATTGCCGGCGGCTTCATGCACATAATCTTCGCTTGCGGAATGTCGGCGCACGCGGCTTGAACTCGCGCCATAATCGCGTCGATTTGCAACTCCGGCGTCTTGCGTTCGTTCCAGTTCTTGAGCTTGACGATCGCCATCCCGGCGTTTTCGCCGTTCCCGCCGGTGAAGCTGAAGCCGCTGACGATCATCACGTTGTCGACGCCCTCGATTTCCAAGAGCGCTTTGTTCATCTTCATCACGACTTCGTCGGTGCGTTTGAGCGTCGCGCCCGGCGGCAGCTCGAGGTTGCACATAATCGTTCCCTTGTCTTCGTCCGGAAGGAACGCCGTCGGAATCATTCCGTACATTTTGAAGTTCAGGAAGACGATTCCCGCGAAGAGGAGCGCCGTAATCAGCCCGCGACGCACCAGGAACTTCGCCGAGAAAAGATAAACGCGACGCGAACCTTCGAGCGGTTTGTTGAACCAACCGAACCAGTCGATTCGGCCCTTTTTCGCCGGTTTGATCAAAATCGCGCAAAGCGCCGGGCTCAACGTCAGCGCGTTGACGGTCGACAAAAGCAACGCGACGCACATCGTAACGCCGAACTGCATATAAATTTGGCCGACCATCCCGCCGTAGAAGCAGATCGGAACGTAAATCGAAATCGTTACCAACGTCGTCGCGATAATGGCGCCGGTGATTTGCCGCATCCCGAATCGGGTCGCTTCGCGCGGATCCATTCCCTTTTCGACGTTCGTCATCACGTTCTCGACGACGACGATCGCGTCGTCGACGAGGGAGCCGACGACCAAAATCAAGCCGAACATCGTCAACAGGTTAATACTGTACCCGAGCGCGAGCAAGATCGGGAACGTCCCGACGAGCGAGACCGGAATCGCGATCGCCGGAATCAGCGTCGCGCGCCAGTTTTGCAGGAAGAGGTACGTAACGAAGACGACGAGAACGAGCGCCTCGATCAACGTAACGATAACTTCCTTCAACGTCAGCAAAATGAATTGCGTCGGGTCGTAAACGATTTGATACGAAAGTCCTTCCGGGAAACGCTTTTCGATCTCCTTTAAGCGCGCCTTGACCGCTTCGATCGTGTCGAGCGCGTTCGCGTCGGTCGTGCGGTTGATACCGAGCCCGCAACACTCTTTCCCGTTCGACGCGGCGTGCGCCGAATAGGTTTCGTCGCCGAGTTCGACCCGAGCGACGTCGCCGAGCGTCGTTACGTCGCCGTCTTCGTCGGAACGAACGATAATCTTTTCAAATTCCTCGACCGTCTTCAAACGTCCGAGAACGTTGATTTTGAACTGGATAAAGTCGTTCGACTTTTCAACCCCGACCGAACCGGCGGCGGCTTGAATGTTTTGCGTTTGAATCGCCTTCGAAATATCGCTCGCGGAGATTCCCATCGCGGACATGCGCAACGGGTCGAGCCAAACGCGCATACTGTAAACGGAGCCCCCTTGCAAGTCGGCCGAGCTAACGCCGTCGACGCGCCCAATGTCGTCTTTGACGTTGGTGCGGATATAGTTGCTCAAGTCGCTGACGGTGCGGTCGGGCGCGACCTTCGGGTCGGTGAAGAACGCGACCATACACAAAATGTCGCTCGAACGTTTTTGAACTTGAACGCCTTGGTTTTTGACTTCCTGCGGCAAGACCCGCTCGGCGCGCTTGACGGCGTTCTGCACGTTGACCTGCGCGATGTCGGCGTCGGTGCCGTATTCGAACGTGATCGTGCAGGAGTAGTTCCCGCTGTTGTCGCTCGTCGACGAGTAATAAAGCAAGTGTTCGAGGCCGTTGAACTGCTCTTCGAGCGGCGCGGCGATCGTTTCGGTGATGACCTGCGCGCTGGCGCCGACGTAATTCGTCGAAACGCGAACGGTCGGCGGCGCGATCTCCGGATACTCCGCGACCGGAAGCATCGGAATGCAGATCGCCCCGGCGAGGATCATCACCAACGAAATGACGATCGCTAATTTAGGGCGTTTGATAAAAATATCGGAAATCATTCGAGTTCGGCCTCCCCGTCCTTAACGGAACGACGGCGAGCGCGGAAGAACGCGAAGCCCAAAATCGGGAACGCGACGACGGCGCCGGTCGCCAAAAAGCGGAGATTTTCCTTTGAAAAGACGCTCGACGCGGCTTGCGGCGCCGACGCTTCCTCGACGGCTTCCGTTTCGACTTCCGCTTCTTCGGCGGGCGCGGCTTCGGTCGCTTCGGCGGCGTCGGCCTTTTCTCCGTCGACTCGCGGCGCGGTCGACCCGGCGAACGCGGCTTCGACCGGTCGGACGATCTCGAACGGTTTCGCTTTGTGCGTTCCGTCCATCACGACGAGGTCGCTCGGCTCGATACCGGAGTA
Source organism: Thermoguttaceae bacterium (assembly GCA_017435375.1). Taxonomy (GTDB): domain Bacteria; phylum Planctomycetota; class Planctomycetia; order Pirellulales; family Thermoguttaceae; genus RUG369. The sequence continues at coordinate 1,210 of JAFSFF010000204.1, read as the reverse complement.
AATCGCTTGGACGTTCCCTTGCGTCGGGCCCGGAACGACCGTTCGGCGCAGAATCATCTTGTAATCGAGCGCGTTCCCCGCTTTGTCGACGCCGTCGACGACTTGGCCGTCTTTAAAGTCGACCGAAACGACTTCGCCGGTTTTCGGGTCTTTCGTTTCGTATCGCTTGAAGAACTCGGCGAAGAATTCGTCGCGCGTTTTGGCGCCGCTTTCGACTTCCTCGACTTGCGCCTTGAAGCGGGCGTCGCGCTTGATTTCTTCGTAAAGCTCGTCGTTCGAGATTTCGTCGGTCAGGACGTAAACGAAGTAGTTTTCGCCGTCGAACATGACCGCCGACGGTTTGACCGACGGAACGAGCTTGTCTTCGTTGCGCGTCAGCTCGACCGTAACGACGCCCCCCGGAACGAGCGGTTCGTCGCCGTTCGCCGACGCCGGATTCTCGAACGTCGCCCAAATTTTGACGGTGTCGGTCGTCGTTTTGACGACGTTGTCGCGCAACGCGACGGTTCCGTAACAGGTTTCGTCGGTTCCTTGTTTTTTATAATAGGAGCCGTCGGAGAGTTTCAGCGCGATTTTCGCTTCTTTTTTCATACGTCCGAAGTCGCCGCCGAACATCGTCAGGAAGTCGCGTTCGCTGAGCGAGAACCGAACGTAAATCGGGTTCGTTTGGACGACCGTCGCGAGCGCGTCGTTCGCCTTGACGTAGTTCCCGGTCGTGCGCTCGGCGCGGCCGACGCGACCGTCGATCGGCGAATAAACGTCGGCGTGATACAGGTCGTCGACCGAAAGTTTCAGTTGCGAGACGGCGAGGCCGAGTTGCGCTTGAACGCTGCGCAGTTCCGTTTCGGCTTTCTGCATATCGTCGAGCGACCCGGCGCTTTTCGCGTAAAGCGAACTGACGCGCCCGAAATTGGTTTTCGCGTATTTAATACGCTCGACCAACTCTTGAACGGTCGCGATCGCGACGCCGACGTTCGCCTGGTAACGCGTTTTGTCGACGGAAAAGAGTTTTTGCCCGGCTTTGACGAGACCGCCTTCGACGAACGTTTCGTTCGGCGCCGCGTTCGACGCTTGCAAGCGCGCCAGCGAGTCCTCCATCGCCGTTTTGACGCCCGGCAGGTCTTCCAATAGCCCGGCGGCGTTCATATCTTGAAGCGTTTTTTCAAGCGCGTTCGCGACGAGTTCGGAACCGGAAAAGAGCCCGGCGACC
>JAFSFF010000203.1 GCA_017435375.1 Thermoguttaceae bacterium | reverse complement strand
ATGACGACGCCCTGCTGATTTCGCATATGTAAGGCCTTTCCTTCCGCGGCTGCAAGCCGGAATAACGAACGCTCCCGACGACGTCTCGCGACGCCGGCGCGACGGCGCGTCGGCGCTTGAACGGTCGCCCAGCCGTCGAAATTTTTTGTTCAATCTCGCTCGCCGTTCGCGCCCGTCGTTTTTAGGGAGCGCATCCGACGCTTCGAAGGCGCAAGCGCGCCTATTATCGATTTTAAATAAATCGCCCGTCGACGTCAACGATATTCTCCCAAAATCGGAAATTTGTCGAAAAATATTCCGACTTTCTTCGCGTCAATTCGCATATTCGGAATATTGCGAACGCTCGACGTCGTTTCAAGTCGCGACGCTCAAAACGGCGCCGCGCCGTCGCCGTCGGTCGCTCCGCTCGACTTTGCCGGTTTCGGCGACTTTTCCGGCGGAATACTCGACGTTTTTTCGGGCGTTTTCGCCGTTTTTAGAATCGCGCGAATTTTTTCGAGCCGCCGTCCGATTTCCTTCTCGGCGCCGCGGTCGGTCGGGCGGTAATACTCTCGTTCGACGCCCAAATAATCTTGCGCCGCGACCGCGCCCGGAGCGTCGTGCGCGTATTGGTATCCGACGTGTCCGAGTTCCTTCGCGCCCCGAAAATGCGCGTCGCGGAGCGCTTTCGGAACCGGCAAAATCCGCCCGGAGCGAACGTCGTCGATCGCTTCGAAGATCGCCGTCGTCGCCGCGTTCGACTTCGGCGCGCAAGCCAAATAAGCGACCGTTTGCGCCAAATTCAATTTGCATTCGGGCAACCCGACCATTTCGCAAGCGGTCGCGGTCGCGACGGCCAACGGAAGCGCGCTCGGGTCGGCGTTTCCGACGTCTTCGCTCGCCAAAATAACGAGTCGGCGCGCCAAAAAACGAACGTCTTCGCCCCCTTCGAGCATCTTCGCGAGCCAATAGATCGCGGCGTCCGGGTCGCTTCCTCGAATACTCTTAATTAGCGCGCTGATCGCGTCGTAGTGCGAGTCGCCGTCGCGGTCGTAAGCGACCGTCCGCCGCTGAACCGACTCCGCCGCCAGCTCTTTAGTAAAGACGATCGGCTCGGTCGGAATCGGCGGCGCGTCGAACGGCGCGTTTGGCTCCGCTTCTCCAAGCGACGAAAGAACGGCGACCTCCAACGCGGAAAGCGCTCGGCGAGCGTCGCCGTCGCAGATCGCCGCGACGTAATCGAGCGCGTCTTCCCGCAACTCGATCGGATAGGCGCCGAGGCCTCGTTCGCGGTCGGTCGCGGCGCGGCGCAAAAGCGTCTTGACGTTCTCCTCCGAAAGCGGCTCGAACTGGAAAACGCGACTCCGGCTCAAAAGCGCGTTGTTGACGGTAAAAAACGGGTTCTCCGTCGTCGCCCCGATCAGCGCGACGACGCCCTGTTCGACTTCCGGGAGCAAAACGTCTTGTTGCGCTTTGTTGAAGCGGTGAATTTCGTCGATGAAGAGAATCGTTCGCGTCGCGGAGACCGACAACCGTTCGCGGGCTTGAATCAACGTTTCGCGCAACTGCTTAACGCCGTCCGAAACCGCGCTCAACTGCCGGAAAACGCAGCGGCTCTCCTTCGCCAAGAGGTAAGCGAGCGTCGTCTTCCCGACGCCGGGCGGGCCGTAAAAAATCGCGGAGCCGAGCCGGTCGGCCTTCAAGAGGCGGCGCAACAGTTTCCCTTCGCCGAGAAAACTTTCTTGCCCGACGAACTCCGACAACCGACGCGGCCGCATGCGCGCGGCCAACGGGAGCGCACGCATACGGTTTTCGCGCTCCGACGCTTCAAACAACGACGACAAACGTTCCTCCCGCTTCCCTCGACGGCCGGCAACCGTCTCAAAATTTCATTTTTCCTTCTTTAATCGTCGACCGTAACTTAAAGCAAACGCCGCGACGCTAATCTTTTTCAGCGTCGCGGCGTCCGTTTTTAGCGACAAAAACGCAACCGACGATTTTAACGTCTTCTTTCGACGCCGTTTTCAACCTTCGCGTCAAAAACTCAACTTCTCGCGAACGTTCGGAACGTCGGAATCGAGCTTTTGCAGCAGTTCGAGGTCTTCCTTCGACCAAGATTTCGGCAACGCGACGGCGCATTCGACGTAAAGGTCGCCCGGTTTTTCGCCGTCCGGCGCGACGCCCAGTCCCTTCAAGCGCAACCGCGTTCCGGTCGTCGCGCCCGGCGGAATCGTTACCGCGACCGTTCCGCGCGGCGTCGGAACGTCGACTTTCGCCCCGAACGCCGCCTCTTTTAGCGTTATCGGCGTTTTGACCGTCAAATCCTTGCCGAAACGCGAGTAAAACGGATGCGGCGCGATCTCGACTTCCAAAATAACGTCGCCGCTCGGGCCGCCGCCGACGCCGGGCTCGCCCATTCCGCGGAGCCGAATTTTCTTCCCGGTTTCAATTCCGACCGGAATTTTCGCGTCGACGGAGACCATTCCGCCGCGTTCGCGTCGAATCGTTACCGGAATCGTTCCGCCGAGAACCGCGGTCGCCAACGGAACGGAAACGGTCGCCGTTACGTCCTCGCCCTTTTGCGGAGCGGGAGAGCGCCGCCGTCGACCGCCGCCGAACGGGTTGCCGCCCCCCGAGAAACCGCCCCCAAACGGATTGCCGCCGCTCGCCGACGCGCCGCCGCCAAACGCGTTCAAAATATCCTCAAAGTTGAACGACGCGCCGCCCCCCGAGAAACCTCCGCCGAACGGATTGCCGCCGCCTCCAAACGGATTGCCGCCCGCGCCGAACGGATTTCCGCCGCCGGCGAAGCGTTCGTAATCGGGCCCGAATTGGTCGTACTGCCGCCGTTTTTCCGGGTCTTTGAGCGTTTCGAACGCCGTTTGCAACTCTTGAAACTTCTTCTTCGCGCCTTCCGGGTCTTTCGGATTCAAGTCCGGATGGTACTTGCGCGCCATTTTTAGGTACGCTTTTTGAATTTCGTCCTGCGACGCGTTTTTCGAAACGCCGAGCGTCTTATAAAAGTCTTCCGCCATTATCTCCGTCTTTCTTCCCGCGTTAGCCGTTCTCGCCGCCGACGGCGCCAAAATCGACGCCGTTTTCCGCCGTTTTTACTTAACGCAAATTCGGCGCCGTTCGGTCGCCGCGCGTCGACTTTCGCTCAATGACCGCAACCGGCGCATCCGGCTCCGGCGGGGAAGTTCGGATTGTCGATATTGAACCCCTTGGCGGTCGGCGTGTCGAGAAAATCGATTTTCGTGCCGTCGAGGAAAAGCGCGAACTTTTTATCGGCGACGACGTAAACGCCGTCGGTTTCGTAACGCGCGTCGATT
>JAFSFF010000202.1 GCA_017435375.1 Thermoguttaceae bacterium | reverse complement strand
TTACCGGCTCGCGGCTTGCGACCTTGAAGAGGCGCTCGAATATTTGACGCTCGCGATGAAAAAGGGGGACAATTTCGACCCGACGCGTCGCGTTTTGGAGACTTGCGCGCTTATGTTCGATTTGGGCGTCGCTCGCGACGTTTGGACGTTTGTTCCGGAAACGCAGGAGCGGATCGAGCGTTTTGTCGCGGCGCTGACGCCGGCGGAGCGTCGTCGCGCGGCGCCGACGTACGCGCAGTTGCTGTTGCAGCGGCACGTCGCGTTGAGTAAAACGGGCCGTTTCGACGAGGCGCGCGCGGCGACGGAGAAGGCGATCGAGGCGCTCGAAACGGCGTTGGACGCCGACGTCGACGGCGACGACGAGAACGATTTGCGGTTGATTTTAGCGAAGGCGCGTTTCCAACGGGCCGTTTATCGCGCCGAGTTGGAAGAAAAGCCGCTCGACGCGCTTCCGGATTTTGAAGCGGCGGTCGCGATTTACGACGAGGCGCGCCGCGGAGGCGAAACGGACGAAACGAGCGTCGCGTTCTATTTGGAAGCGGTTTGCCGCCGCGCGACGATTCGAGCGCAAGCCGGTTTGCCCGACGTTTCGAAGGGGCTGCGCGAAGCCGTTCGCGCGGCGGCGGCGCTGTTGCGGCGCGGGCGTTGGCGTTTTCTCGACGAAGCCGCGAATTTGTCGCGAACGACTTTTCTTTGCGCGCTTGCCGAGCGGGACGAACTCGAAGCGTTGCGCGTCGTTCGCGTTTGGCTCCGTTATTTCCGACGGTTGCGGCGGCGGTACGTCGAGTCGAGTTGGACGCTCGAACTCGACGCGAACGAAGAGGCGAACGAACAAAAACGTCGCGAAAATTTGGAAACGTTGGAGAAAATCGAAGCGGCGAGCGTCGATCTGCGACGGTTGCGCGTCGGGATCGTCGAGTCGCGCGATTGGACGGCGGACGAGGCGCGGTTGTTGAGCGTCGACGTCGAAGCGATTTTAGGACGACCGAGGGAAACGACCGGCGGTCGGGAGGAGAACGGCGCGAGCGTCGCGACCGGCGAAATCGCGTCGAACGGGCGAAACGAAGAAGTCGGCGAAGTCGGCGAAGACGCGTCGGCGACAAAGGTTCGGGCGAAAGGAAACGCGAGGCGATTTTGGCGCGATTTCTTCGAACGTCGCAAGGAAAAGGAAGAGGCGTCGAAGAGCGCGAACGGACGAGAAGTCGGCGAAAACGGCGGAGAAAACGAAAACGCCGAAACGACGCGGCGAGAGCGAAACGGCGAGACGTTCGACGAGACGGCGGAGGCGGCGGAGGAAGCGGAACGGCGTCGCGAACGTTTGGAGGCGGCTCGACGAGCGTTCGCGACGTCGACGGCGAACGACGTCAAAACGCGCGCTCTTTGGTGCGATTTAACGATTTGCGTTCGCGTCGTCGAACGGCGAACGCTCGCCGGCGATTGGGGAATGTTGAGTCCGCTTTCTTGGGCGCTCGACAAGTTGACCGATCTTTATTTTGAAAACGGCGCGATTTTATTGGCGGCGGAGGAGACGGTCGCCGCGTCGCGTCGTTTGAGAGCGTTGAATCCGCCGAACGACGCGGAAATTTTGACGAGTTGGTGCGCGTTTTGGCAGTTGCAAGCGGCGACGCTTCGTTTGGCCGAGCGAAAAATGGAGGACGGCGCCGAGCGAATCGACGTCGAGGCCGAAGACGCCGATTTCGAAAAAAGCGTCGAAGGGCGAGCGGTCGAAGGCGCCGACGTCGCGTCGCGGCGTCGCGCCGTATACGATTCGGAGATCGAGCGCGCGTTTCAAGCGGCGTTCGACGCGAGCGCGCGAGCGACCCGCGAAGACGGGCCGGAGGCCGCGTTGGCGAAGATTCGACTCGGCGAACTCGGCGCCGCTTATTTGCATTGGTTGACTTCTAAGTCGCGCGGCGACGAGGCTTGGGCTTTCGTTAGCGCGGCGGGAGCGGAGCTGGAATCGCGTTCCGACCTTGAAAGTCCGATCGATTTATTCGCGCTCGGCGGATATTATTCGGCGATCGGAACGGCGGCGGACGCGTTGCAACGTCCGGAAACGCTCGCCGCTTTTGAGAAAGTCGCCGAAACGTTGCGTTTGGAGACGGAACTCGTCGGCGAGCGTTCGGAGATTTTAGCGCGTCGAGCGGCGGTTCGACGGCGGCTCGGCGCGTTGGCGGAAGGGAGGGGCGACGTCGACGCGGCGGGCGACTTGTATTGGAACGCGCTCGACGACGCTCGACGTTGCTTGGAAGAAAACGGATTCGACGGCGGCGTCTTTGCGATTTTCGCGTCGCTCGTTCTCTTCTTTTTGCGCGAGGACGCGAACAAACGAGGGCGGCGAGCCGCGCGGTTGGCCCGAAATTTGGAAACGCAAGCCGAAGAAAAATGGAACGAGGAAGAACGAGAAAGCGCGGAACTCGGTTTTTGGTACATTAATTCGACGGCGGCGCTCTCCTCCGTTCAAACGAACGGTTCGTTTTTTGTCGCGAAAGAGCGGTTCGAACGCGCGTCCGCGGCCTTGAAACGGTCGAGCGAGTTGGCGGAAACGGTCGCGGAAACGGCCCCGGACGTTAAATTCGCCGAAGGGCTCTTTTGGTTGCGACGCGGTTTTGGCGAACAGGGGCGCGCCGCGCTTTGGGAAGCGGTCGACGGATGGGCGCGACTCGCCGAATTCGATCCGGAACGTCCGACGCCCGATTCGTTGACGGCGCGAGTTTTTATCGCCGCGACCTTGACCGAAGAGCGCCGGTTCGTCGAAGCGAGAAAGATTTTTGAAGCGATTTATCCGCTCGCCGAACGTCGCGCCCTCGAAGCCGCCGCGTTGGTGAAAAACTCCGGTAAAATAGGTCGACTTGGAAAAAACGAACGACCGAAAGACGGCGAAGAAAGCGAGTTGACGCGTTCTCTCGAAGGGGCGCGCGAATTTTTGAAGGCGTATTGCATTTTGGGCGATTTCTTCGGAACGCTCGCCGCCGACGAAGAACGGTTCGACGTCGCCTTTCGCATTTTCGCTATCTTCCGCAAATTAGCGCGGAAAATGCGCGGCGCCTTCGGAAAAAAGGACGAAACGGAGAAAAACGTTTGGCATTTTTGGGCGGAGGCGGCGTTCAAGGCGAAAAAATATCGGTTCGCGATTTCGGCGGCGACCCGTTCGCTCGAAGGGCGGCGTCTCGCGGACGAGAACGAGGTCGCGTTTTTCTGCGAAGCGTCGCGAATTCGAGCGGAAGCGAGGTTCGAACGGAACGCTTGGGGCGACAGGCGCGCCGCGGCGGTCGACGTCGAGCGTTCGTTGGCGGCGATGCGCGTCGAATTTAGCGCCGGGCGTTTCTTTTTGCGAACGGAGTTTGCCGAAACGCTGTTGTTGCGAGCGCGATTGGCGGCGGCGCGAGGCGATTTCGACGCGGCGCGAGCGGACGTCGAGCGGGCGCGACGGTTGGCGACGTCGTCGGCGCGACGCGGGCAAGATCGAAGTCGCCGTTTGTTGGTCGAGAAAATCGAGCCGTTGGCGAGCGAACTCGCGCGACGGCGAACGGACGTCGAGAACGGCGGCGAGCGTTGAACGCGTCGTTGCGACGAAAAATGTTAAGACGGGCGTTTGGCGTAAAATATTGCGACGGCGCGGAGCCGACGGCGGCGTCGAACGATTCGAAAGAACGCGAAATTTTTGAAAATAGGCGCTTTGGAATAAAAGGGGAACGACGACGATGAATCGCGTGAAGGAATTTCGGGAGCGAAGGGGCTTCGCGGCGGAAACGTTGGCCGAGCGCGTCGGCGTTTCGGAGCGTTTTTTGCGCGCTTTGGAGGGGGATTCGAGCGTCGCGACGGTCGAGATCGGCTTTAAGTTGGCGGTCGCGTTGGAGGCTCCGTTCGCCGAACTTTTTGGTTTGGACGGCGCGCCGGGAGCGGACGTCGCTTTTGGACGCGTCGAAAAGCCGAGCGAACCCGAATTGCCGGAAATTTTGAGCGATTACGCCGACGAAACCGTTTGCGAAAACGCGTCGGTCGGCGGCGAGTTTGACGATCGCGTCGACGAGGCGGTTTGCGCCGTTGCGTCGATCGACGGCGAGTTTAACGGTCGCGATGTTGGGGCGGTTTGTGAAAACGCGTCGGTCGACGGCGGAACGGACGATTCCGTCGACGAGACGAACGACGTCGACGCCGCGTTGCAAAGAACGGCGTTGGCCGCGAAGAAATGGGCGGAAAAGTCGTTCGAAATCGCCGCCGCTTGCGCTCTTGAGCTTGAAGAAAAGGAAAACGGGAAGGCTGGGGGGAATAGGAAAAAGCGGAAATGCGGCGCCGTCTTGGAAAACGAGGAGAGCGGCGAGATTAGGAAGACGAGAGCGCCGCGACGAAGCGAAGTGAAATCGTCGCCGACGTCGAAGACCGCCGCCGAAGAAGGACTCGCCGCGTCGCCCGCCGGACTCGCCGACCCGACCGCCGGACGTCCGATTCGCTTTTTCGACCTCTTTTGCGGAATCGGCGGATTCCGCTTCGCCGCCGAACGAACGCTCGCTAAGATGCGTCGCGACGGCGTTTGCGCGTTGAGTTGCGATTTCGACCCGCCCGCTCAAACGAGTTACGAGGCGAATTTTGGAGAGCGACCGTTCGGCGACGTCGCCGAGTTGCCGTCGGAAGCGATTCCCGACTTCGACCTTCTTTTCGCCGGGTTTCCTTGCCAAGCGTTTTCGATTATCGGGCTCCGCAAAGGGTTCGCCGACGAAACGAAAGGGTCGCTATTTTTCCAAATCGCCCGAATTTTACACGACAAACGGCCGCGCGCCTTCGTTTTGGAGAACGTGCGGCAGTTGACGACGCACGACGGCGGGCGAACGTTTGAGACGATCTTGCGGATTCTGCAGGAAGAATTGGGGTATTGCGTCGACTGGCGAATTTTGAACGCGCTCGACTGCGGGTTGCCGCAAAAACGGGAGCGGGTCGCGATCGTCGGTTCGCTCGAACCGTTCGAAATCGCTTGGCCGAAACCGAAAGCGGACGGTAAAACGTTGGCCGACGTGTTGGAGCCGGACGCGGAAGTCGACAAAAAACACTTTGCGTCGCCGGAAATCGTTAAGCGTCGCAAGGAAGCGCATTCGTCGCGGTATTTTCCGGCGATTTGGCACGAGAACAAGTCGGGAAATATTTCGTCCTATCCGTACAGCTGCGCGTTGCGGGCCGGCGCGAGTTACAACTACCTCCTCGTCAACGGCGAACGACGTTTGACGCCGCGCGAAATGTTGCGTTTGCAAGGGTTTCCCGATTCGTTTAAAATTAAGGTTTCCGACGCGCAAATTCGCAAGCAAGCCGGAAACGCGGCGCCGGTCGACTTGATCGAACGCGTTTTGGATCGTTTTTTGCCCCTTGTATTCGCCCAAGGAGACGCGACGTCGGCGCCGAACGCGATTCCGGAAAGAGCGCAAACGTCGGCAAGCGCGGATTCCGAAAGCGCGGAACCGACGCCGAACGCGATTCCGGGAGGTTTGTTTTGAGTCAAGATAGCGAAAATAGGAACGTCGGCGCGGAAAACGCGGGCGACGTAAGCGGCGCAAATATTGCAAAATACGTCGATAAGGAAAGCGGCGATAAAGAAAGCGGCGCGAAACACGACGTTTTTACCGTCGCGAAACGTTCGCAGATTATGAGCAAGGTGCGCTCGACCGGGAACGCGTCGACCGAATTGAAGTTGATCGCCGAATTTAAGGAACGGAAAATCACCGGTTGGCGAAGAAAATCAAAAATTTTCGGTCATCCCGATTTCATCTTCCCAAAATTGCGCGTCGCGGTCTTTGTCGACGGTTGTTTTTGGCACGGGCACGACTGCCGCAACACGAAACCGAAGGACAACGCCGATTATTGGCGGGCGAAGATCGAGAGGAACCGACGTCGCGACCAAGCCGCGACCGAGCGTTTGACCGCGTTGGGGTATCGCGTCGTTCGGATTTGGGAATGCGAGTTCCAAAAGAAACGGCGCGAGCGTTTGGAGGAAAAGCTGGCGCCGATCGTCGAGGCGTTCGAACGTTGGAAAGCGGAGGCCCAAAGCGGCGAAGCGGGCCCGAATTAAGAGAACAAGCGTTCGGACGGTAAAATTGTCGTTGGGTGTTCGGCGGCGCGCTCGACTTAAGAGATTCGGCGACGCCGACGCGAACGTCGAAGAGAGAAACGCGCCAATAAAAAACGCTCGAAAACCGCCGACAAAGCGATTTCCGAGCGTTTTTTGCGTTTCGAGCGTCAAACGACCGCTCCGAAGAGCGGCTCGTTGAGAAGAACGAACTTATTTCTTGCCCTTGGCCGGAGCGTCTTCCGCGTCCTTGACCTTCTTTTTCTTCTTCAAAACGACTTTGTAAACGCGAATTTTCGGAAGGTTGAACGGAGAGGTTTCTTCGGTCCAACGATCGGTCGCTTGCATTTTTTCGATGCGTTCGACGCGCGTCAAAACGTTGCGCGAACGAGTAACGCCTTTTTTAATTTTTAAACTTTTGTCAATAGTCATGATGGTTTTCTCCAAACGCTTGAACGCGGTTTTACGAACGGTTCGAGCTCGGCGCGATTTCCGCTTTGCAACAAAACGACGGACGCGCCGTCGAAACCGGCGAACCGCCCGCGATACGCGTCTTCTCATTAGGCAGACGCGCTTGAACACTTAGTATATAACGCTTTTATTTTTTTACAAGGGGGCGAACCCCGATTCCTTCCATTCTCAACGTCTTTTTTCGAAAATTTTTCTTAACGCCGCGCGGTTTTTTTCCTTTTTTCGGCGCGACTTGTTTAACCGTTTTATCTGTTTTCTCTATTTTGCCTAACGCGCTTCGTTTGCGTCGTTTGCGCGCGTTTTAGCGAATTTGCGTTTTTTGCGCGAATTGGTTATTTTGACGCGTTATTTTGCGGCGTCGGAAGAGCGGCGCCGGTTGCGTCGACCGCCGTTTGGGGCGTCTTCGTCTCGGTTTCGTCAAGTTTGTCGCTTGACGCCGAAGTTTCGGCGTTGGCTTTCGCGTTCGCGTTCGTTTCCGTTTTCGCGTTCGTTTCCGTTTTCGCGTTCGTTTCCGTTTCCGCGTTCGTTTCCGTTTCTGCGTTTTCGGAGGGCGAAAGAGCCTGCGCGTCGCGGAGGGCGGCCTCTTCCGCGCGAATTTTTTTGCGGGCGGCAAATTCTAAAATCGCTACAAGCGTTAAAATAAGGAAAGTTTGCGCGGTCGCAAGGAACGCGAGGGGCCAGTCGGCGCGGTACAAATAAAACGCTCCGCAAGCGCAAACGGCGGTCGTTAGGTAAATCGTCGCGAC
>JAFSFF010000201.1 GCA_017435375.1 Thermoguttaceae bacterium | reverse complement strand
TCGATATACTCCATTTGGTCGGAGACGGCGAGAATCGCGTCCGGGCCCTCGTCCGTTCCCTTGCCGAAACAGACGGTTCCTTCGTAAGGAATCGGGAGAATGTGAAAATAGGAAGTTTCCGGCGCGCAAAGTTCCGGTTCGAGTTCTAAAAACGTTTTTTTCATCGGTCGGAGCGATTCGAGTTGGACGCGAAAAAGGACGACGCGGCAAGCGGCGGAAAGCCGGACGAACGGGAGCCGAACAAAGCGGCGGGAACCGTCGGCGCGCGTCGTTTAAGCGTTACGCGTTATTAATATATTAATATATATTGGCAAAAGGGCGGTAAAAATCGACGAAAGCCCTCCGTTTCGTTCCGATTATACGCGCTCTTGCGGCGGTTTTCAAGCGGGGCGAGGCGGCGGAGGGGCGCTTTTCTCCGAGAAATCGACGCGACGGAGGCGCTCGTTTCGAGCCGAACAAAGAGCGCGAGGAAAAAGTTGAGAAAAATTTCGGTTCGGCTCTTTACAAAGGGGAGGTTTGCGTTATAATAACGAACAGAGTAGCCGAAGTGGCGGAACTGGCAGACGCGCTAGGTTCAGGTCCTAGTCCTCGTAACTGGGGGTGGAGGTTCGAGTCCTCTCTTCGGCATTCGTTTAAGAGTTCGTTTTCGCGACGAACTCTTTTTTTTGTTTCTTGACGGCGAACGCGTCGAAGAACGTAAGATTTTCGGCGCGATAAAGACGAAGCGAACGACTGGGCGTCGAAATTCCTTTGCGTCGACGGCCCCCCCTTTTTTTTCGCGCGCGCCCGGATACAATGAAAACGACGATTTTGCGGAGAACGCGTTTTCGCCGAATCGGATTTGATTTTTGTTCTTTTTTGAAGCCGCGTTGTTTTGGAAACGTTCGAGCGGCGTTCGCCGCGTCGAGCGTCGACCGAACGGGAGCGTTTTGCGATGATCGATTTTAAGAAAAATTGCGATTTTCTCGTCGGGATCGACTCCGACGGTTGCGCGTTCGACACAATGGAGCTGAAACATAAAGAGTGTTTCGTTCCGAATATCGTCGAGCATTGGGGCTTGAAGGGCGTCAGCAAATACGCTCGCGAGGCGGCGGAGTTCGTCAACCTTTACTCGAAGACGCGCGGAATCAACCGCTTTCCGGCGTTGATCGAGGTGTTCCGCCTCTTGAACGAACGTCCGGAAGTCGCGAGCCGCGGCGTTTCGATCGAGATTCCGCAAGTTTTGGTCGACTGGATGAACGCCGAAACGAAGTTGGGGAACGTCGCGCTGACCGAATACGTCGAGAAAACGGGCGACCCGTTGATGAAGAAGACGCTCGCTTGGTCGATCGCGGTCAACGAAACGATCGACCGTATCGTCGGCGAGGGCGTGCCGCCGTTCCCGAAAGTCGCGGATTCGTTGCGCAAATTGCAAGGGAAGGCGGACGTGTTGGTCGTTTCCGCGACGCCGCAAGCCGCGTTGATTAAGGAATGGGAAAACCAAGGGCTCCTTCCGCTCGTGCAAGCGATCTGCGGGCAAGAAGTCGGGACGAAGAAGGAATCGTTGGCGTTCGCGAAGTTGTATCCGAAGAACCGAACGCTGATGATCGGCGACGCTCCGGGCGACTATAAGGCCGCGCTGGCGAACGACGCGCTCTTCTACCCGATCAATCCGGGCGCCGAAGAAGCGAGTTGGGAGCGTTTTTACGACGAAGCGATCGACAAATTCCTCAACGAAGAGTTCGCCGGCGCGTATCAACAAGCGTTGCTCGACGAGTTCGACGCCTGTCTGCCGGTTTTGCCGCCTTGGAAGCGGAACGCTTAACGACGAAAACGTCGCGACGTTGAAAATCGGAGGATAGCGTCGCCGAAACGCGGAGAATAGTAAGGAAGCGTTTGGGCGCCGCCGAACGACGGCGCGACCGAAAATATTTCGACGACCGAATAACAACGACGAGTGAAAAGCGCGACGGCGACGAGAGGAGGCGCGGCGAATGAAATGTCCGTTTTGTCGATGCGACAACGACCGAGTGATCGAAACGAGAACGAGCGACGACGGGTTCGTTATCCGGCGCCGGCGCGCTTGTCAGTCGTGTAAAAAACGTTATACGACATACGAACGTATTGAAATTGTGAATATTCGCGTCGTGAAACGAGACGGAACGCGAGTGCCGTTCGATCGCGAAAAGCTGCGACAAGGAATCGAGCGCGCTTGCTGGAAACGACCGGTGCGAGAGGCGCAGATTTCGGAATTGGTCGCGAGTTTGGAGACGCGGCTCGAAGGCGAAACGGAAGTTTCGACGCAACGCGTCGGCGAATTGGCGATGGAACTGTTGCGAAAATTAGACGAAATCGCGTATATTCGATTCGCGAGCGTTTATCAAGATTTCGCGAACGTGCAAGATTTCGCGACGGCGTTGCAATCGATGACGAGCGAAAAAGTCGTCGACGACGGAGGAACCGAATCGGCGGCGAACGTCGGCGAATGACGAACGCGCAAACGTGAAAATAGGGAGATTGGCGAAACGACGCGGTATGAATCGACCGCGCCGGTCGTCGGGGCGTTTTTTTTGAGAGAAACGGCGTTTGGGGCGAGATTCGGCGTCGTTTTTTTGGAAATCGTCTTTAAAATAAAGGGCGTCGGGGCGGCGGATCGTCTCGAAACGAAAAAACGGGCGTCGCGGCGCCGACGGAAGAGGGAGAACGATGGGCAAACTGGACGCTTTTAAGGAAATCGTGCGAACGAACGCGCCGACGTCGGCGTTGACTTGGCTGCGTTTGGGCGGGCCGATCGAGTATCTTGCGGAACCGCGTTCCGAAGAGGAGTTGGTCGGCGTG
>JAFSFF010000200.1 GCA_017435375.1 Thermoguttaceae bacterium | reverse complement strand
GTCCGCGAAGGGCGTTAAAGGTTGGCGTTGCTCGGTTTGCGGGTACGTTCATAAGGGAGAGGACTTGCCGAGCGATTTCGTTTGCCCGGTCTGCAAACACGGCGCCGTCGATTTCGTCAAAATCGAATCGGACGACGCGGCGTCGACGTCGGAAGCGAACGCGACGACGGAAGGTAACGACTCGGCGGCAAGCGCTTGGCGTTGCTCGGTTTGCGGATACGTTCATAAGGGCGAAGAACCGACCGGCGATTTCGTTTGCCCGGTCTGCGGCGTCGGCGCGGAGAAGTTCGAGCGCGTCGATTAGGCGACTCGGCGTCGTTGGAGAAAATTTATATTGTGTCGTATCGGCGCGTCGCGTCGGGCGGCTTTTGATTTTTAACCTTTGAAACGACTTCTTGTCAAGGAGAGAAAAATGGAAAATAAAACTTGTGAAAACGGTTGGCGTTGCGACGTTTGCGGTTACGTTTACGAAGGCGCGGAACTGCCGGAAGATTTCGTTTGTCCGGTTTGCGGCGTCGACGCGACCGAGTTCGTCGAAAACGAGTAATTTCGGCGTTTAATTGCGCTTTGAAAAAGGGCGTTCGGCGCGTCGGATATTCTCGCTTTGAGAAGCGGCGCCCGTCGCCGAGACGGGCGTCTTGCGAACCGGGAACGCGGCGGCGATTTTGGGCTTTTGGGGCGTCAAGGCGTCGCGAAGCGGAGGGTTCGGAGCCCGAGCGGCGCCTCCTTTTTCGAAATTTTTTCCGCTTTTTAACCGCGAACGCTTGCTTTTCGACGCGGTTTCGAGTAAACTGGTCTCTAGAGATATAAGGGCGAAACCGCTTCCGGCGGCGTTTGAGCGTCGGCGGAGGCGGGGTTTCGTCGAATTTTACTGTTAGGTAAATTGTTAGCGTTAAAGGGGTTGACGTGAAAAAATCGTATTTGGCGATCGATATGGGCGCGTCGAGCGGACGACACGTTGTCGGACATTTCGACGGGAAGAAAATCGAGCTGGAAGAGCTTTATCGGTACGAAAACGGGCCGGTCGATATGAACGGGTCGCTTTACTGGGACTTGCCGGGGCTCTGGAAACACGTCCAAAACGGCTTGCGCGCGGTCGGGTCGAAATACGGCGCGGAAATTGCGAGCGTCGGCGTCGACACATGGGGCGTCGACTTCGCGTTCCTCGGGCGCGGCGGCGAATTGCTCGGGAACCCTTATTGTTACCGCGACCCGCGAACCGACGGCGCGATGGAACGGGCGTTTCAAACCGTTTCCCGCGACGAGATTTTCGCGCAAACCGGCTTGCAGTTTATGCAATTTAACTCCTTGTATCAGTTGATGGTAATGAAGGAGCAAAACTCGCCGATTCTCGACGTCGCGGAACGCTTCCTGCAAATTCCCGACCTCTTCCACTGGCTCCTTTCCGGCGTCGAAAGCAACGAGTTCACCAACGCGACGACGACGCAATGCTTCAACCCGCAAACGCGAACTTGGGCGACGCAACTCCTTGAAAAATTTGGGATTCCGACGAACCTCTTTGCGCCGACCGCCGAGCCGGGGACGACGCTCGGGAGCTTGCGCAAGTCTCTCGCCGACGAAACCGGGCTGACGGCGGCGAACGTCGTTTTGCCGGGGACGCACGACACGGCCAGCGCGGTTCTCGCCGTTCCGTCCGCGAGTCCGCTCGGGACGCCCGATTGGGCTTACGTCAGCCTTGGGACTTGGGCGCTCGTCGGGATCGAGTCGCCGCGCCCGGTCGTCGACGCAACCGTCGCGAAATATAACTTTACGAACGAAGGCGGCGTCTGCGGAACGACGCGTATTTTGAAAAACGTTTGCGGAATGTGGCTCCTGCAAGAGTGCCGCCGCGCTTGGATGCAAGCCGGAAAAACCGGCGCCGACGGGAAGACGCTCGGTTGGGAAGACTTGAACGCTTGGACCGCCGCCGCGAAACCGTTCGGCGCGTTCGTCGACCCGGACGCTCCGGAGTTCTTGGCGCCGTCCGACATGCCGCGCACCGTCGCCGAGTTCGCCAAGAAAACGGGTCAAGCGGCGCCGGAAAACGAAGGCGCGACGTTGCGAACGATCGTCGACTCCTTGGCGCTTAAGTTCCGACGCGTCTTGGAGATGTGCGAGGAAATCGGCGGACGCAAAATCGAAACGCTCCATATGGTCGGCGGCGGCGTTCAAAACAAATTGCTGATGCAAGCGACCGCGGACGCGACCGGGCGTCGCGTCGTTTGCGGGCCGATCGAAGGAACCGGCGTCGGGAATATTTTGATGCAAGCGATCGGGGCGGGGGACGTCGCGAACGTCGTCGAAGCGCGCGAAATCGTTCGCAACAGCTTCGAAATCGTCGAATACGAGCCGAACGCCGCCGCGCGGGGCGCTTGGGACGACGCTTACGGGCGCTTTTTGAAGATTCTCGGTTAGTTTCGCGAACGTCGCGGCTTGCGTTTCGACGGCGGCGGAAAAACGGTCGTCGTCGAAACGGAAGTCGCGCAAACTCAATTCTTGCGATAAAATCTTTAAGCGCGTCGCGGTTGGTTCGGCGGCGCGTTTCTTGCGTTTGAATCGGCGCGAAGTCGTTCGGTTTCGTCGCCGCTTTGCCCGGTTTGCGGAGATTGGTTAACTACGCGGCGTCGCGTTCCGCCTTGCGAGACGGAATTGGAATTGCGCGCGCCGACCTTCGCCGACGTCGTTTTGCGTTCGAACTTTTGGGCATCCGAGAAGTTTAAAGAATCGTTCGAAGCGTCGGGGTTGTCCGGGCTAACTTTCGCGGGGGGCGTTTCCGTTGTTGAAGTTAGGAAAGCCAACGGGATACGGCGGAAACGGCTTCCGGCGCCGCTCGTTTATTATTGAGCGTATGTCGCGGAAAACCGCGTCCTAGATCGGCTTCGTCTGTAACTAAGCTAAGTAGAATACTTTATTATTTTATATCTTCGGTCTAGAAAAATTGAGAGATAAAAGAATGAATCGATTAAAATTTTTTCATCTATTGCTTCTTATGGGTTTTGTCGTCGCGTCGTTAAGCGGCGGCTGTTCGTCGTATTACGCTTGGAAACACGGCGGGTATTACAAGTTGCAAAATTTTGCGCCGTATATCCATAACGACGCCGTCGTCGTTTTGGCGAGCGGCGTTTACAAAGCGTCGGGTAAACTCTATTTCATTGAAAAACAAGGCGATAACTTCGCGCTTACGCAAAAGCTAGACCTCGCGCCTTACCTGAAAGGACGAACGCCGCGGAAGTTGGCGTTTAACGAGCGATATCTTGTCGCGACGGCGTTTAAGGGCGCGCTCGCTTTCGACGAGTTTTACGGCGAGGGGGAAAAATCGCGGGCGTCGTTGTTAGTTTTTAAAAAAAACGACGACGGGCGATGGGAATTTTTGTGCGATTTTAAGCCAAGCGACGTTAACCTTAATAGCGCCCGGCTTGTTCTAACGGAACGCGATCAAATTATCGCGAACGACCCGCATTATCTGGAAAACGGATTTCACGGCGTCCTTTTGGTTTACGAAATCGACGCGGAAAATCGGTCGCTAACGTTAGCGCAGGAAATTACTTCCGACGAGCCGCGAGATCCCGGTTACGCGGCGCTAAAAGGCCGGCGCTTTTTCGACGGTTTCGGCGATTCTTTCTTTTACGCCGCCGACCTCTTGGTCGTTCGACATTGCCGAAGTCCCCTGTTGACCGATATTTCGGCGAAGTCGACCGATTGGAGCGTCTATCGTTGGAACGGTTCGCGTTGGGCGTATGAAACGTCGCTGCTAAAACTACTACCGCAAAGCGTTTACGACGCTCCGCGCACGAACGCCGAAAAAAAGGGCGTCCCTTTCTATTTTTTGTCCGGCGCCGCGACGATCGACGCAAGCGCCCGTTCCATAACGCTTATCGAAGAAATGTACGACGAACGTTTGTTTTACCGTTTCGTCAAAGACGAAAACGACGTCTGGCGTTTTGAAGAGAGCGAAGTTTTTTATACGAGCGAGGAATACGATAAATCGCCTTTGGACAAGCGCTTAAAAATGGCGGCGTCTTGTTTTCAAACGCCCGAGAAGTTTTCTATGCGTTTGCTCGAGGAGCCCGACTACCTTATCGGCGTTTGCCCGCCCTCGACCGACGGAAAACGAACGTTGCGAGAACCGTTTTGGACGGTCGCCGGGTTCGACCAAGAGACTTGGCGCCTCGGCGGAGACGATCCTAGGCTTAATTGGCATTATCCTCCTTGGTTCAAGCAAGCCAATCCGTACGCGCGCTCGGTTCTTGCCGGGCGATATTTGGCGAGCGCTTACGTTTTTCAGAATTGTTATTACTCCGACCATCCGCTCCATAAGGCGCGCGTTTGGGGCGGCGTCGATATTTACGAACTCGACCCGGAGACCGGGCCGAAAAAAGTTTTTTCGCTGACGACGCGAAATTACGAAGAGTTGACGCCGGTTCCGGTCGCGGAGTAAGCGTTAAAGCGTTAAATAAACGGCGGAAAACGGCGGAAAACGGCGCGGCGTCGCAATCGTCGTTCGACGCGTCGACGGCGAGTTATCGCGACGCAATTTTGGGCGCCAACGGCGGTTTTTTCGACGAAACCCTTGACGTCGCCAAGGTTTGCGCGTATAACGAAGCGAAGATAGCGGCGGGCGGAAACGTCGAACCGGACGCGTTCGAGAACCCGACGTCGGCGAACGTCGTCCGCTTCTGCGACGTCGGCGAAAAAGAGATCGTCCGCCTGCGATACGCCGCCCCAACCGCCGAAACAACCGCGCCGACGCTCGGGGCTCCGTCGATTTTACGCGAACGCCGAAACGCTTTTCTCGCGAGGAAGCGCGTTTCGGCGTTTTTGCGTTCTTTTGGGAGCGTCGCG
>JAFSFF010000199.1 GCA_017435375.1 Thermoguttaceae bacterium | reverse complement strand
TGCGGCGAGCGCGTTTCAAACGGCGTCGGGCGTTTTCGTCGTCGAAGAACGTCGAACGGCTTGAATAGAAGGATTTCGAATGAAACGACATTTCGCGATTGGCTTGATTTTTTGTCTTATGAGCGTTTGCGTCGCCGCGAACGCGACGGCGGCCGGGATCGCTAAATCCCGCCTTGTCGCGGAGAGGGACGCGCAGGCGGCCGGGCTGACTCGCGCTTGGTTCGCGCAAGCGACGCTCGATCGAGACCGCGAGGAAGTTACGAGCGCGACGCTTCAAGACGGCGTCGTCTTTATTACGACGAACGGCGGCGTTCTGCAGGCGATCGACGCGGAAAACGGGACGACGCTTTGGACCGTCAACGTCGGGCGCGAGTATTTGACCGCGCCGGCGATTAACAGCAAGATCGTCGCCGTCCTCTGCGGAACGCGGCTGGTCGTTTACGATCGTTTTAGCGGCAAGTTCCTCGACGAAACGGAGGTTTTCGGGCAACCGTCGGCGGCTCCGGTCGCGACCGAGCGCGAAATTTACGTTCCGGTTTATTCGCAACGTCTTTACGCTTATTCGGCGCGTCGTCGCGAAGGGGAGCGACCCGAGGCGCAAAAGACGCTCGAGGCGATGTTGGAAGCGACGAAAGACGCGAAAATGGCCGAGGAAATTAAGGCGAAACTCGAAGCGGATTACGCGGCGAACGGATCGAAGCAATACCTGCTCGCGCCTTTGGACGAAACGCGTCCGCATCAATGCCCGACGCTCGGCGTCGCGGCGGCCGCGCCGATTTTGGGGACGCAGTCTTACGGCGTCGACCGCGTGATTTGGACGACCGACCAAGGTTGGTTGATGATCGGCGAACTGCAACGCGACGCGGTGAACAATCCGTTCCAGCTCCTGTATAAATTGCAAGCGACGCCGCAAATCGCCTATGTGAGCGAATCGCGTCTTGGGAACCGTTTCTTGGCGCCGCGCGACGACGTTTCGAGCGTTCCATTCTTTGTGCCGCAAGACCTTTCCGCGCAAAATATGGCGCTGGAAGCGTCGCGTCGCAAGGGAGGCTTGGCGATCGTCGGAACCGATTCGGGCAACGTTTTCGCGATTAACGACGCCGTCGGCAAGGTGCGTTGGACGTATTTGACGCAAAGTCCGGTGAACGAACGCGTCTCGGCGTTCAAAGATTTCGCCGCGTCTAAAGAACTTGTTTACAACGTTTATATTCCGGTCGAGTCGGGCGACTTTTTTGCGCTCGACCTGAAAACCGGGCTCGAAAATTGGCGAGCTTCCGGGATTAAGCGTTTGATTTCCGCTTCCGCGACGCGTCTCTACGTCTTCGATCAACTCGATCGTTTGGCGGTTTTGGATCGCGCGAACGGCGCTCGTTTGAAGACGTTGGCTCTTTCGCCGACGAAGTTCCAAATTTTCAACCAAGAGACGGATCGCGTTTATCTCGTTTCCGCCGACGGGTTGATTCAATGTTTGCGCGAAACGCAACAAGTCGAACCGTTGCGTCATCGCGACGAAACTTGCGCCGACGTCGCCGCGCGCTTGGCGCGAGCGATCGAAACCGGTTCCGAAGACGCTCAGAAGGCCGACGCGACGAACGCCGCCGAAGTCGAGCCGGCGACCGTCGACGAAGCCGAAGCGGACGCGACGGACGAAGAAGACCTCGACGAAGCCGCCGAAGACGACCCGTTCGCCGAAGATAGCGAAACGGACGCGACGGACGAAGAAGCCGCCGAAGACGACCCGTTCGCCGAAGATAGCGAAACGGACGCGACGGACGACGAAGCCGCCGAAGACGATCCGTTCGCCGAAGATAGCGAAGCGGACGCGACGGACGAAGAAGACCCGTTTGGCGGCGACGACGAAATCTTTTAATTAACGTCGTTGGTAAACGAAACGCAAAAACGCGTCGACGCTTGAAACGTCGACGCGTTTTTTTATTGCGATAAAAGCGCGACGCTCTGCGAAAAGGGGCGAAGAATAACTCGTCGGGCGTTTGCTTTCGCCGCTTTAAAATAGAAACGCCGCGCCGCTAAATAAAAAACGACCCGCGTCGGCGAGTCGTCTTGACCATTTGGAAAGTTGGAAGGCGCGCTTAACTTCGCGAACGCGCTAAGGCGCGTTCCATCCGTTCGATCGCGTCGGCGACGTCGAACGCGGCGGAACCGTTTTCGATCGAACCGTTCGTTTTGAGGAGTTGGTCGACTTTTTTTTGCGCCGAAAGAACCGCGCTGTGTCGTCGACCTCCGAAATAGGCCCCGATTTCAGCCAACGCGGAACGAGTGTGTTTCCGCGCCAACCACATCGCGAGCGCTCGCGGATCGGCGCAACGTTTGGAACGCGATTTCGATTTCAGTTCTTCGTCGTCGAGCCCGAACGTCTCTTGGACGACGCGTTCGACGTCTTCTAATTTGACGGCGCGAACGTTCGACGCGATCAAATCGGCGAGCGCCTCTTGCGCGAACGGAACGTCGATCGGGGCGCCGGTCGTTAAATGCGCGACGTAAAGTCGGTTCAGCGCGCCGGAAAGTTGTCGGGCGTGCGTCGTAAAGCGCGAAACGACGAAACGGCAAACCTCGTCCGAAAGCGCGATTCGGCGTTCGAGCGCCATTTGACGCAAAATCTGCGACAACATTTCTCGTTCGGGAGGCCCGATTTGGCAAACGAAACCGCCTTGAACGCGAGTCGTTAGTTCGCCGCTTAATTTGGTCAATTCGGCGAGCGGGCGGTTCGCGGAAAAAACGAGTTGAACGTTTCGTTGGCGCAACATATCGACGACGCTAAGGAGTTCGACTTGCGTCGTCGTTTTGCCTTCGAGGAAATGCAGATCGTCGATCGCGAGGAGCGAAATATTGCGGAAGCGGTCGCGGAAGGAGCCGACGCCGCCGTGCAAACTTTGGATAAACGCGGTGGTGAACTGCTCCGCCGTCATATATAGCGCGGGCTTGCGGTTTGGGTAGCGTCCGTAGCGTTCGCAGATTCCTTCCAACAGGTGCGTTTTGCCGACGCTCGTCGGGCCGCCGATGAAAATCGGGTTCATCGCGCCCGGTTGAAGGATCGCGACGTCGGCGATTTTGCGCGCGAGTTGATTGGAGAAACCTTCGACGAACGTGTCGAGGGAAGCCAATCGAACGGACGACGCGACCGCGGTTCGCGCTTGCGGTTTCGGCGCTTTGACAATGTTGAAACCGTTGGCGTCGCGCAAGACTTCGGCGTCGCGCGCCTCGACGTCGTCGACGTTGGCAAGCGCCGTCGTTTTCGGTTTGCGACCGCGTTTTTGCGGAACGAGCGTCGTCGCGTCGGCGTTGAAGTCGGGGCCTCCGGTCGCCCAAACGGCGCGTTCCGATTCGGAAAGATTCCAAACGTCGGGAGACGGCGGGGCGGGAAGCGCGGGCGTCGCGAACGGAGCGGACGACGGGGCTTGCGGCGGAAGGGGATTTTTGCGCGGACGACCGCGACCGCGCTTCG
>JAFSFF010000198.1 GCA_017435375.1 Thermoguttaceae bacterium | reverse complement strand
CGACGAAGCCCGGGCGACCGTCGCTCGTCGACTCGGCGCGGCGTATCCGGACGAAATTATTTTTACCTCCTGCGCTTCCGAAAGCAACAACGCGGCCATCGTCGGCGCTTGGAAGGCGGCGCGTCGCGTCGACCCGAAACGCAACCGCGTTATCACGACGAAAGTCGAGCATCCGGCGGGGTTAGAGGTTTGCCGTCAACTCGAACGCGAAGGAGCGGAAGTCGATTTTATCGGCGTCGACTCGCAAGGGCGAATCGATTTGCGCGAGTACGTGCGAGCGTTGCGACCCGGCGAAACGGCGGTCGTCTCGATTATGCACGCGAACAACGAAACCGGCGTTATTTTCCCGATCGAGAAGTTGGCGCGGCTGGCGAAACAAACCGACCCAAAAATCGTTTTCCACTGCGACGCGACGCAAAGCGTTACGAAACTGCCGATCAATTTGAGCCGAACGGCGACCTCCGACGAACCGAACGGCGCGTTCGCAAACGTCGATATGCTGTCGTTTAGCGGACACAAGATTCACGCTCCGAAGGGAATCGGCGCGCTTTACGTCCGACGCGGAACGCCGGTCGAGCGGTTCCTGATCGGCGGGCACCAAGAACGAGGACGGCGCGCCGGGACGGAAAACGTTCCCTATATTATCGGGCTTGCCAAAGCGCTCGACCTCGAAGCGGAAGACCGCGAAGCGACCGCGGCGCGAATGGAGCGAATGCGCGACCGGTTGCAAGCGGCGATCGAAGCGCGGATTCCTTGGGTCGTCGTTAACGGCAAGGACGCGCCGCGCACGCCGAACACCTTGAACGTCGCGGTTTACGGCGCCGAAGGGGAAGCGATTTTGATGCTTATGTCGGAAGCCGGCGTCTGCGTTTCGAGCGGGTCGGCCTGCACGTCGGGCTCGCTCGAACCGTCGCACGTCCTGTCGGCGATGAAGGTTCCGGAAGGCGCGCTGCAGGGGAATTTCCGCTTCAGCCTCAGTCGTTACACGACCGACGCGGAGATCGACGCGGCGCTCGAAGCGTTCGTCGACGTCGTCGCGAAGGTGCGAGCGACGTCCTCGAAATGGGACAACGTCAAGGGCGAGCCGATCGCTTGATCGACGCATAAACGGTTGCGCGTCAAGTTTTTTGACGTAAAAAAACGCGTTCGAAGCGGAAAACTTCGAGCGCGTTTTCTTTTTTTGCGGCGAATTAGGGGGAATGCGCGATTTAGGCAAGCGCGTTCCCCGTTTCGACGTTTGTTTTTAAGGCGCGACGTCGACTATTTTTGCGCGGAGCGGACGATCGTCCCGACGTGTTCGCCTTGGACGGCTTTCTTGAAGTTGTCCGGTTCGCGGAAGTTGAAGACCATAATCGGCATGTTGTGTTCGGCGCACTTCGCGAACGCTTCGGAGTCCATCACGCGGAGATTTTGACGAATCGCGTCTTCGTAAGTCAGTTCCGAATAGAAGGTTGCATTCGGATTCTTTTTCGGGTCTTCGCTATAAATGCCGTCGACTTTCGTCGCTTTGAGGATAACGTCGGCTTCGAGTTCGAGCGCGCGTTGAGCGGCGGCGGTGTCGGTCGTAACGAACGGGCTGCCGGTGCCGCCGGCCAAGATGACGACGCGCCCCTTTTCGAGGTGGCGTTGCGCGCGGCGGCGGATGTACGGTTCGGCGACGACGTCCATCGGGAGCGCCGTCATCAGGCGGGTCGGTTGACCTTGCGCTTCAATCGCGTCTTGGAGCGCGAGACCGTTAATAACCGTCGCGAGCATGCCCATATAGTGCGCCGTCGCTTCTTGAATCGAGGAGTTCGCCGCTTTGAACTGCGCGCCGCGGAGAATGTTGCCGCCGCCCATCACGACCGCGATTTGCACGCCGCTTTGCGCGACGTCGACGATCTGCGCCGCCAAGTGGTTGACCGAATCCATCGAGACGCCGCGGTCGTTTTCCGGGCAAAAACTTTCGCCGGAAATTTTCAACAAAACGCGGCGCGGACGAGAAAGAGAAGCGGAAGAAGCGTTCGAAGTCATTGCGTTAAGTCCTTGGGGCGCGTTCGTTTTGGCGAGGCTTTTAACGGAGCGTTCGCGTTGAGGAAATAACGAACGTCGCGCTTAACGTCTCGATTTTGAACGCGTTAGAAACAGGGTCGGAAGGGAAAACGGAGCGAAAAGCGAGCCGACGTCGCGAGAGCGAAAGCGGCGCCGTTTCCGCGTCAAATTAGCCCTATTTTGCGGAAATTTTTCTCTTTGTCAAGAGGGGCGAGCGTAAAAAAACCTCGCGTCGTCGAACGACTCGACGCGAGGTTTAGCGTAACGCCGAAAAAACGACGCTCAAAAGACGGCAACCGCCAAAAGCGACGTCAAACCATATCTTTCAACGCTTTCAGCGCCTTCACTTTAACCTTCCAGTGCGCCGGTTTGGCCGGACGATTGATCGTTTGGCCCGGGTGGAACGGATCCGGAACGTTGTCTTGCCCCGGTTTTTCCGGAACGAATTGCTTTTCGATCTTAACGAGACCCGGCAGGGTGAAGCTGTCGGCTTCCGCGAGGCTCGATTGAATCAGCGCGCCGAGTTGATCGATAACGGCGGAAACGTCCTTCTTGCTAAGCCCCGAATTTTCAGCGAGTTGAGCGATGATTTGCGTTTTGGTCAACGGTTTCGCTTTTTCGTCGACTTTCTTTTCGACCGCTTTCTTTTCAACTTTTTTCTCGGCTTTGACTTCCGTTTTTTTCGCGCAAGCTTTCTTCGCGCAAGGTTTCTTTTCTTTAGCCATTTCGCTGGTTCCTGAAGAGTAACGAGTCTATTAAACGAATTAAAATGATTTCGGGCGAAAAATAGGGGCGACCGAAGCAAGCGTCGCAAATATCGCGACTAACAACGCGCGACGTCGTTTTTCTCGTCCGAAACTATTATGACGACTTTTTTCTCCAAAAGCAAGCAAATTTCTTTGATTTCGACAAAAAAAGCGCGTCTTTTTTAAATTTTTTTG
>JAFSFF010000197.1 GCA_017435375.1 Thermoguttaceae bacterium | reverse complement strand
GGCCCAATTTAGGCGTTCCTCCAACCACAGAGTCTTAGGGATATCGCCCACCGTGTTAAGGGAATCCATACCGCAAACAATGGAGACGACGACGGCGACGACGACGCCCGCCAGAGAGCCGGGAACCTTGGCCCCCCACTTCTTCGGCCACGCCAGCATCACGACGACCACCAGAACGCCGACGCTCACGGCTTCCGCGTTGGGGTGGAAACCCAAACGACCGTAGGAGGCCAACTTCTCCAAAGCGGTGGTTCCCTCGGAAACCGTGCCGAAGAAGGCGTCGATCTGGCCCAGAGCAATAATGACGGCGATACCGGAGGTAAAGCCCATAATCACAGGCATAGGAATAAAGCTGATGAGACGGCCTAACTTCAACATACCGGCCGCCAGCATTAACGCGCCGGCGGCGAAGCAGGCCAAGAACACGCCCTGCAGACCGTGCTGCGCCACGATCCCGATCAGCACGGCGCTCATCGCGCCGGTCGGCCCGGAGACCTGATAGGAAGCGCCGCCCAAAACGGCGATAACGACGCCGGCCACAATCGCGGTAACCAAACCGGCGGCGGCGGTGGCGCCGGAGCTGACGCCGAAAGCCAGCGCCAACGGCAACGCCACGGCGCAGACCGTCAGACCGGCCATCATATCCTTGGTCAGCCTAGCGGCGTTATATCCAGAAAATTCACGCTTTAGACCTTGAACAAACTGTGAGATCATTTGAATTGCCCTCTCCAAAACATTTTTAACCCAAATCTATTCCCACACTATACCACAGCCTTTCAAGAAATCAAGAAGAAAAAACGACGAAACATCTCTTCGGAGTTCCCACAGTTCCGCCGGTAAAGCAAAATCGTTGAAGCGGATGGAACGACGCTTCCCGTCCCCGTTCGCCAAGGGCGCGCCTCCGACCGCAAGAGAATTACGGGAACGCAATAGTCCGCGACGACTCTTTGATTTTCTATTTTTCGCGCCGTTAATCTTTATCCCGCCGTTTCCAAACGGTTGGACGAGGCCGACGCTTCCCGTTTACGCGTCGGCGACTCGGCTCGTCGCTTAAATCCGCGAAAAACGCCGCGCCGTCCGCCGACGACGCGACGTCGTTACTAATGACGCCGCGTCAAGGAATCGGCCAAACTTCGTCCGTGTAAAGAGGCGTTCGGACGCGAAGCGGCAAGTCGGTCGAGGCGTCGGCGCTAAACTCGACGCGGTAAACGCCGGGTTCGAGCCGAATCTCAACGTCTTTCATTTCAACGGCTTCCGGCTCGGCGAGCGGCTGTCCGTATCGCTTCGGCGTTTCGCCCGGAAGCGCGAACAAATATTGACCGCGCGTCGCCTCCGACGGTATTGCAAGGGTCGCGTCGACCTTTTCTCCGGTTATCTTAACCCGAGGGTTTGCAACCTTTGCGCTCTCCGCCGTCGCCGCGTCGGTTTCTCGGAAATGAACCTGCAAACCGAGTCGACAAGGCTTTTCGACGCGGAGTTCCCAAGTTCGCGACGCCGTGTCGGCGCCGACTTCTTGCCAAAGCGGATAAACGACGCGTCGGAACGACTTAGAACCGTCCGCCGCCGTTTCGAGACGCAAGTCGTTCCGCTTTCCAAGAAGCGCGTTTCGTTCCTCGACCGTTTTTTTGCCGTAAAGCGCCGGGTCGACGCGCAGTAACGCTTTCACCTCTTCCGGAACGCGTCCGGACAGGCGCAATTCTTCGTAAGTTCTTATCAAATCGAGAATTTCGCCGATAAACGGATGTTTCGACGCGGCGGCGACCGACGCTTGGAACGAGAACGACGCGTCGTAACCGATCGTCGTTCCGAGGCAATACTCGTACATATCCGGCGTCGCGTTGCGGTCGTACCCGTAATACCAGCCGACGTCGAGACGCATATTATTGTCTTTCATTCCGAGAAAACCGCCGGAACGCTCTTCCAAATAAGCCTTTAGGTCGTCGTGTCCGTCCGCCGACGCCGAGCGCGAAATCATATGCCAAGAATACGGCGAACAACTGCTCCCTTGGTAAAGAATATTCTTATCGTTAATCTTGTCGTAAAACGCTTTATGTAGGCGCGCGTTGTAATACCAATGCTCCGAACCGTCTCCCGGGCGTTGCAACAGTTCGGAACCGTCGAAATAGATCATATCGAGCGGCAACTCGTTGGCGACCCGCGCGAAATTCCCGGCGATTTCGTCGATAAAGTCCGTGTCGAGGTCGGGCAGATGATACCCGTAGGCGCGAATAAAATGCGACACGTTGGAACCCTTTTTATGCGCCGCTATTTTCGTTCCGTAAAGCCCGCGTTCGCAATCGGTTAAACCGTTCGCGTCGACGCCGCCGTATCCGATCAATTCGTCGTCGATTCGAACGACTTGCCCGGAGCCCATATACGGGTCTTGCCCGACCGGGAAAACGGTCGCGTCGGTCGCCGTCCGAATCGTTTTTTCGCTTGGGTCGGCGCTCAAATCGGCGGCCAGCGTCGTCGACTCTCCGAGGAGAAAGCGTTCGTCGGGCGTCGGCGCCAAATACGGGTCGTTCCTATCCACCGACGCCGCAAGGAGATGGAAACCAAAGCGAATTCCTTCGGCGCGGAACTTTTCGATCGTGCGACGCAATGTCGGCAAACCGCCCGGGAAGTTCTTTTCGTTGACGCGGTAATGCCCGGTCGACTCGCACCAAGAGTTTTGCAAGAGCAAAATTTGTTTAAACCCGCCCCGTTTCGCGAATTGGAGGGCCGCTTCGTACTCGTCGACGTTAAAATAGGTAAGGAAAAAATAAGAATCGCGAACGTGTTGCGAGGCGTCGCGCCAACCGCCCCCCGGTTTCGGCGACGGAATCCCCGCCGTCCGCTGCATTCGCTCGACCGCTTTCGGCCAATTTTGCGCCGTCGCCGCGACGACGGCGCATTGCGCGTTTTCGACGCCGTGTCGCTTGTAAGCGTTCGCCGACAAAATTCGGGTCGGCGCGTCCCAAAGAGGCGACGTCGCGTCCGCAAAATCCTCCAAAAGGACGGTTCGCTCGTCGGCGCCCTCCCCGAAAACCGCCTCGACGCGGTCGATCAGCGTTCGAACGCTCTTTTTGCCCGGCAACGAGTTGTAATAAAAGTAGAGCCGGCGGACGTCGTCGTATGTAAGATCGTTCAGCGGCGGCGCCGTTAAGTCGAGCGTTCGCCAACCTTTAAAGTCGACCGGAATGTAATCGTCGCGATGCCCGCTCTTCCCGCCGAGCTGAATTTTCAGCTGTTGTCCGTTCCCGTCCCCCCAAACGCGAACGCGAATCGCTCGGCAACCGGTCAGGTCGAGCGGCGTTGGAAACGAACGCCCGCGAACCGACCAACCGTCGTTTTTGTCGCGAGTCGACGTCGCGCTAAATTCGGCGACCGGCTTCGGCGCGTTGGGCCCGATTT
>JAFSFF010000025.1 GCA_017435375.1 Thermoguttaceae bacterium | reverse complement strand
CGTTGGCGGCTCGACCTCCGAAAAACGGCGACGTTTGGCGTTTCGAAGCGCGCCGAATCGTCCCCGGCGTCGGCGTCGAGTGTTGGAACGTCGAAAACTCGAACCGCGCACGCGACGCCTTCGGCTTCCTAACGTTCGAATAGAGCGCAAGCGACGCTATATCGCCTACAGATTCCTAACGTTCGACAAGCAAAATTTTAACGCCGCCCATTAATCGCCGCGTTTACTCGTCGTCGGAGAGCGGCGGCCCGCCGGTTGGCGCGCAGAATAGTAATCGCCCTTTCGTTCTAACTTCGTCGTGCCAATTTTGGCGTTTGGCCCCACTCCTCGGCGCGCGGATTTTTAGCGTCAGCTCCGGCGCATGCGCGCCAGTCGACGCTAAAAACTCGCCTAATTTGAACGTCGCAACGTCGTACTTCACCTTTGAGCGCAGGGTCTTACATAGGGCAAAATTGATCGCGACGGCATTAGGCCGATCATAACAATCGATGGTGAAATCAATCTCGGAATCCGCGTTTCCGTCTAACGGCAAATCTAATCGAGCAAGCCACTTAGCCTCTCTTGGAACGTCGTCCGTTGACGAGAAGAAGAGCGAGAGCGCGTTGCTCCGAGCGTATTTTTCGCGACTAATTTTCGGATTAAAGTACGTACCTTTGGTTGAATGCGACGACGTATCGCGGTTGCGCATTTCTTCCGGGTCGACCAAGCGTTCGACGTCGGAGAAACCGTCGCAGCAGGGGCCAAGGCCGCCGCCCTGGGTTCTAATGCTATACTGCGTAGCCTGATATTTTTTTAAGTCGCCTGATTCAATAGCTTGCTGTCGTTCTAATACATTATTCAATAGTTGTATATCGTCGTCTTTCAGCGTTGATTCGAAAAATATTACATATTTCTTCCAATCAGCGCTCGACGCGCCGCCGTAAATTGTCGCTCTTTCTCTTGTTTTTTCTTCATCTTCATTCGTTTTCTCGTTCGCCTTCGAGTTGCCTTTAAGTTCTCGTAAGCCTTTTCGCCAGCTCGTTTTATCTATGTCCGTGCCAAGCGATTCTGAGAGTTGCGCGCGCAGATTTTCGCACACATATCGAAAACGCTTACTTGCGCATGTCTCTTTGATTTTCCAAATTCTTGCTATCGTTGCGAATCGGAGCCCAGAGGAGACGTAAGACGAGCAGAGATAGGCGCTTAGCTGCTTTTTAATAAATAGTTTATCAAAGGCGTTTTGTACCGCCGCGCTAACTTCGTTTTCGTCGCGCCGAACCTCCTTGAAAGCTACTATATTTTCAACATTGACCGACACGAATCTTTGACGTTGACGCCGACGCTGTTGACGTTTGATTTCAGCGACGAGTTGTCGCCAGCATTCGAGTTGCACGAAATCAGCCAACGACTTCGCGCACCGTCGATTTTGAATCCAAAAATCAATTCCCTTTATTTTAACGAAATTCGAAGAACCTTTAGATTTCCTACGCAACGCCGGTAAGAAGAGTCTTTGATAAATATCACGATAAAGGTCGTCGGCACAATATTCATCGTCCTTTCCTTTGGCTTTGGAAAAAATGTTTGAATTAATGAAAGGCGCGACAAATGTAGCAAAAAATTTTCGAACAACTTCGTGGTATTTAGCGCGCAAATCGAAATCCGAGAATATTGCTTCTAAAAACGGATCGTCGCGTAAGGAATTGTATTGCCATTTGTCGTTCGCTGCGATGTTAGGTAACCACGACTCTATTTCCCTACTATTCAACATTATTTTCTCCCTTGAATCGTTGCAATAGCGCTATGTTCGACGATAAAACGCATATGCCCTTTTTGTATTCAAAGACAAAAAAAAGTAAAAAATGCGCCGCGCCCCAACGCATTTTTTTACTTTTTTTCGAAAATACTTTTTTCGCGCCGATTTTCACGCTATTTACAGGAGATTTCCCGAAAAAAAGTTCCGACGTTATTTTCGTCGACTTTTTCCCTTTGTTCGCTCGATTCGGTTAAGCGCGACGCTTTCGGGCCCGTTTATCGCAACAGCGCCAAAGTAGGCGCGCACCCGAAATTGTACATTAGACGGCCGCGACGGGCGTCCCTCCCGTCGGAACTCGAACACGAGCAAACGACCGCGCGCGCCCTCCTCGTTTCTCGAAGGAACTGCGCTCGCGCAAGCCGGCCTTCGCCTTCGTCGTTCAAGGGAATTGCGGTTTGCCCAAACGTAATGCATCGCGGAGCGCGCGACGAAGAAACAACGACTCGAACGTCGGCGTTCGGCGGGACGACAAACGTCGCGCGCCAGCGCGGTTTTTCTTCGCTTCGCGTCGTCGCTTCTTCAAATCTAAAAGTAACGGTTTCCGCCGTCGTATACGACGCGAGCAGCGCGCCAATCTCGCCATAATAATTGTCGGGCGGATTGACGACGTTAACCGTTCGACACTCGCTCTTCCTTTGTTTTGTCCATCGTTCGGCGTTCTCTTCGTCGCGCTTCGCTCGCTCTTGGAGTTCGCGCTGCCTCGCCGCGCGTCGGTCGGGGTTTTCCAATTCTGCGCGACACTTTTCAAACGCGGCGACGTCTCGCGGCGTCATCGCCTCAAAATCGTCGTCGGGCGACATATTCCAAGAGGGAGGCTCGACGGCGTTAGCCGCGCCCCAAGCGGTCGTTTGGGGACGTTCGTTATTATCGAGCTTTCGTCTAATCTTGGTCTCTAACTTCTTGCGGAACCTCGCTTTACGAGCCCGACAGCTTTCCTCGGAAATCTCGAAAGTCGCTTGAAGCGCTCGATGCGACAGCGTATCAACCTCCGTCGCGCGAAAAATAACCGCGCCGACAAAATCCTCCTCGGAAATTTCCGCAAACGACTTATTGACAATACTTATACGCTCCCACCGTTCTAAATTTTCCGCCGGTTCCTCTTCCTCCTTGCAACTCGGCGGGGAAAATTTCGGCGTTTTGGGCGACGTCGCGGAAACGCTTTGCTCAAGACATCGACGAGCGTAAACCTTAATTCTCGCGTCAAATGGAAGGCTTAAGTCCGTCAGCGACTCCGGCGCAAGCCAAGTTCCGTTCGCGCTTTCGACAAGTCCTAATTCGACGCAAACTTGGCCGGAAGGGCGTTTAAGATAGTCGGCCAAACGGATATACGTCTCGTTGAGAATTTCATTTCGTTTTTCGACGTCAAACTTAAAAGGGGCGTAACGGGCGTCAAACGCGATTTTATTCATCGCATATTTCTTACACCAGCACGCCCAAATAATTCTCGCAACGGTTTTATCGCCCCGGAGAGCGCCTCGAAGCATTCGGAGGTAAAGTCGGTTTTCGCGACGCGACCGGCGATTGTCGAAAATTCTCATTCGTTCTCTCCCTTGCAGGTATTGCGTTTGGCGCTAGATAAAATAAATTCTACGTAAAAATTTTGCCAACTCAAGCGGTCGCCGACCGCGATTAGTTGAAAAGCGACGGTAAATTTGGTATAATAGTCAGGAAAATAGAACGCGGAATACGGCTTCTATCTCTCGCTATTGGTTTAAGCGGCGCCCAAACGCCCGCGTTACGTTCAAAATATTATTTTTCCAAAAGTTTTTCATTATTAATTTGCCCGCCCCCGTTTTAAGGAGATTTTCCGATGAAAAAGTTCGCCCCGTTCTCGTTTTCGTCGATTTCGCCGCTTTGTTCGCTCGCTTCGCTTCGTTTGAGCGTCGCGACGTTGGCCGCCGTCGCGGTCGTCGGACTTGCCGATTTTACGCCGATCGCCCAATTTACGCAAAACGCGCCGTTTAACGCAAACGGTCGAATCGCGACGCTCGCCGACTTCGCTCCCTCCGCCGTTCGCGCCGACGACTCCGCCGACTCCGGCGTCGTTTGGGCCCCGCTCTATCGCGGCGTCGAGTATTCGCAACTCTTCGTCGAAACGCCGGTTCTCAACAAATGGCAAGTCGTCAAAATCGATCTCCAAGCGCGCGGAATCGAGTTCGTCGCGACCGGGCGCAACAAGAATTACGAGCCGGAAAAACGCGAAACTTGGCGCCAAACGACCGCCGATTTCCTCGACGAAAACAAACTCGCCGTCGCCGTTAACGCCAATTTTTACAACCCGTTCAACGCCGAAACGATTCGCACCCAAGGCGATTCGAACCTCCTCGGCTTCGGCGCCAACGACGGCGTCCTCGTCTCGAAACCGGAACCAAACCGCCCGGCGTTCGTCGTTTATAAAGACAAAACGGCGAAGATCGTTAACCTCGACCCGAATATTTCCGACGACGAAGTCAAAAAGATTCAAGCGGGCGTCGCCGGAAGCCAAGTCGTTTTGACCGGCGGCGCCGTTCCGGAAATCAAGAACAAAGACCGGCACCCGCGCACCGCCGTCGGCATTTCCGCGGACGGGCGTTACGTCTTCCTCTTGATCGTCGACGGTCGCCAACCGAAACACAGCGTCGGCGCGACGCTAACCGAAGTCGGCGAAACGTTGAAATATTTCGGCGCTTCCGAAGGGCTCAACCTCGACGGCGGCGGCTCGACGACGCTCGTTTGCCGAGGGCTCGACGGATTGTCGCAAATCCTCAACAGTCCGGCCAACTCCGGCGTCCCGCGCAACTTGCGCAACAACGCCAACGCGATCGGCGTTCGAGCGGCCAACCTCGCGCCGGGCGTCCGCAAACGTTTCGAAAAGAAAATGCGACGCGCCGCCGAAAAAGCGGAAGAAGAAGCGCAAAAAGCCGCTAAGAAAGCGCAAGAAGAAGTCGAAAAAGCCGCCGAAAAAGCGAAAAAAGAAGCGAACGCCGCCGCCGAGAAAGCGGAGGAAGCGAAATAATCCGCGCCCGTTGACAAAATCGCTCGACGCCGGATAATAAAAAGGGAACGGAACCGCTCGAGCGCCGCGTTCGAGCCGCCGCCCTTTCGCTAAAAGCGTTGAAAAGCGCCGAAAACCAAACGTCGAGCGTCCCTCCGACGCCGCCAACCGAAAACGGGTAAAAGATGAAAATTTTAACGATCGAATCGAGTTGCGACGAAACGGCCGCCGCCGTCGTCGACGACCGTCGCCAAGTTTTGGGCGCTTCGCTCGCGTCGCAAATCGACGTTCACCAACGTTTCGGCGGCGTCGTTCCGGAAATCGCGTCGCGCAACCACTTGGAAGCGATTTTGCCGGTCGTTTCGGACGCGTTGGCGCAAGCGGAAACGACGCTCGACGACCTCGACGCGATCGCGGTCGTCAACGCGCCGGGTTTGGCCGGTTCGCTTCTCATCGGACTGACGGCGGCTAAGGCGCTTTGCGTCGCGGCGAACAAACCGTTGATCGCGATCAACCACCTGCAGGCGCATATTTACGCTTGCCGGGTCGCGTTCGACGAAGACCTTTTCCCCTGCGTCGGGCTGATCGTCAGCGGCGGGCACTCGAGCCTTTACCGTTGCGCCGGGCCGATCGACTTCGAACCGCTCGGAACGACGATCGACGACGCGGCGGGCGAAGCGTTCGACAAGGTCGCGTCGATGTTGGGCTTGCCTTACCCGGGCGGCCCGAGCATTCAAAAGGCGGCGGAAAGCGGGAATCCGAAAGCGTTTCCGTTCCCGCGCCCGATGCTGAACGACCCGGAGCGTCTGCAGTTCAGTTTCAGCGGTCTCAAAACGGCGGTGCGGTACAAACTCGCCGGGGTCGGCAAGGTCGACTTTTCGACGACGCAAATTTCGGAGCAAGAGCGCGCCGACGTCGCCGCGTCGTTCCAAGAGGCGGTCGTCGACTGTTTGGTCGGGAAGTCGGTTCAAGCGCTGAAAAAATGCGGAATGAAAACGCTTTGCGTCGGCGGCGGCGTCGCGGCGAACGCTCGTTTCCGCGAGAAGATGGAGGACGCGGCGAAAAAGAACCGCTTCAAACTTTACGTCGCGCCGCCGAAGCTCTGCACCGACAACGCGGTAATGGGCGCCGTCGCGATCGAGCGCTTTAAAGCCGGGCTCTTCGAACCGCTCGACCTCGATATTTTCCCCGGCCTTGTCCGCGACGCGCAGTAAACGACGAAACGCCGTCAAAACGCGACGCGGCGAAAAGAACCGCTTCAAACTTTACGTCGCGCCGCCGAAGCTAGCGCCGACCAACGCGGTAATGGGCGCCGTCGCGATCGAGCGCTTTAAAGCCGGGCTCTTCGAACCGCTCGACTTAGATATTTTCCCCGGCCTTGTCCGCGACGCGCAGTAAACGACGAAACGCCGTCAAAACGCGACGCGGCGAAAAGAATCGCTTCCAACTTTACGTCGCGCCGCCAAAACTTGGCGCCGCCCAACGCGCGAACGCCGGCTTAAAGAATCGACCTTCGCGTAGAGCTTTGAAAAACGAACGGGTCGCTCGCCGCGCACTTTTCGCGAATCTTCGCGACGACGCGCGCTTCGTAGTCCCCTTCCGGGTCGCCCGTTTTTCCGGCGGCGTCGAGAATCGCGACCGCTTCGTCGAAGCGTCCGAGTTCCCGCGCGATTTCGGCTTGAAACGTCGCGTCGTCGGGGGCGATTTCCTTCGTCAGCTCGCCGATTCGTTCCAAGTTCTTTCGCCAACGTTCTTTATCGGCGTCGCTTTCCCAAAGCGCGGCTTCGTTTTCGGCGCGCGTTCTTTGATCGACGCGGTATCGAATCCGGTCGTTGTAAAGCCGCCAAATTTGCGTTCGGACGGTGAATTCCGGAAGGCCGGTCTCGTTCTTCTCTTCCAAAAAGCGAACCGAATCTTCGAGGTCGATAATATCGAGATACGCTTCGGAGGGCCCCCATTGGGGCGCGTCGGGGTCTTCGCTCGGTTTCAGGTCGCGAACCCAAAAAAGCTCGCCGCATTTCGGACACTTCGAGAAACTCGGAAACGACGGCAACATCGGCGCTTCGCGTTTTCTATCGGAGTAATAACGAGCGCCGAGCGTGTTGCCGCTCCAAAGTTGACGTTGATAAAGGGTCGCGGCGCAACGCGGGCAAGCCAGCCGAAGGGGATCCGCGAGCATCATTGTTTTGTCCTCCTCAATCCGAAAGAGCCCGACTCGCGTCGTTCGCAACGCGTTCGCAAAGCGGTTTCGTCGCAAGTCAAGAAATAAAAAACGTCGAAAGTATTTTAGCGACGCGAACCGCCGCCTTCCGCCTTCCTATTATACGCGTCCGTTTTGCGAACGGCAACGAAAAAACGGGAAAATTTCAACGCCAAGAAACGAAAAACGGCTCGCCTCCGCTAAAATCGCGGAAACGAACCGTTTTCATACTCTGAGCGCGTCGACGTTAAGTCGTTAGCGCGTTTCTGTTAACGTCGACCGAACAACGACGATCATTCGCCGAAGTCGTCGAAGAAAATGCTTTCGCGCTCGACGCCGAGGGAATCGAGCAGCTCCAACACCGAGTCGGTCATCACCGGCGGGCCGCAGAGGAAATATTCGCAATCCTCCGGCGCTTTATGGTCTTTCAAGTAGTTCTCGTACAAGACCTTGTAAATATATCCGGTCAGGCCCGTCCAATTATCCTCCGGTCGCGGTCGCGACAACGCCAAGTGGAACGAGAAGTTCGGGTACTTTTCTTCCAGCTTCTTAAAGTCCTCGACGTAAAACGCTTCCGCCAACGAACGCGCGTTGTACCAGTACGAGATTTTTTCGCCGCGGTTCAAACCTTCGAGCATCTCGTAAATGTGCGAACGGAGCGGAGCCATCCCGGCGCCGCGCCCGATGTAAATCTTTTCGTTCGGCGTGTCGCGGACGAAAAATTCGCCGTAAGGGCCGCTGACGGTTACCTTGTCGCCCGGTTTCAAGCTAAAAAGATACGACGA
This sequence comes from Thermoguttaceae bacterium, assembly GCA_017435375.1. Classification (GTDB taxonomy): domain Bacteria; phylum Planctomycetota; class Planctomycetia; order Pirellulales; family Thermoguttaceae; genus RUG369. Next base: position 927 of record JAFSFF010000025.1, on the reverse strand, counting down.
CATTTGCCCGGTCGGAATCCCCGGGAACGGCGGCATACCCGGCTTCTCCGCCGGCGGGATCGCCAGACGCACGTCCAGCATAATAATCCCTTTTTCGCCCGGATGGTTCGCCATCGAGTAGGCGCGCGTTACCGGGCCGATATCTTCGCTAACCAAGTCCCAAAGTTTCGCTCGATCCCAGTGCGCGTGATACCGCTCCGGAATGTTGAAGTCCGTCTTGTAATTAATCGTCAAACCGCCCGGTCGCTCGATTTGAATGTAACCGCCGGCTTTGAAGTCGACGACTTCGCCCTCCGGAAGGTCGAGGATAAGCTCCGTAATGTCCGGCGCGACGAGTTCGTTCGAACGAACGACGCACTCCCATTTCTTGACTTCGAAAATCTCCGGCGGAATCTCGATTTTCATATCTTGCTTGACCGGCGTTTGGCAGGCCAAGCGGACGCCTTCTTTGATTTCCTTGCGCGTCATGTGCGCTTTTTCGGTCGCGAGGATTTCGCCGCCGCCCGAAAGGACGCGCACCTTGCACTGACCGCAGGAACCGCCGCCCCCGCAAGCCGCCGGGACGAAAATCTTTTGGTCGGCCAACGTGCCGAGGAGTTTGCCGCCGGTCGGAACCGTCAACGTCTTCGACGCGTCGCCGTTAATCTCGATTTGCACCGAGCCGCCGGGCGAAAGAACCGCCTTCGCCGCCAAAATAATCGCAACCAACGCGAGAACGATCGCCGTAAACGCGACGACGCCCGCGATAATAATTCCAACGCCGCTCATTGTTCAACCCTCCTTCGGCTCACATCCCGGAAAACGTCATAAACGCCGTCGCCAGCAGTCCGGCGGCCATAAACGCGATTCCCAAACCGCGCAGCCCCTTCGGAACGCGGCAATACTCCATCTTTTCGCGAATCCCGGCGAAAATCACGATCGCCAGCG
>JAFSFF010000196.1 GCA_017435375.1 Thermoguttaceae bacterium | reverse complement strand
TCGACGAACATCGGGTCGGCGACGAGTCCGCCGGCGTCTTGCCCGCTCTCTTGCGCCCAAGCGTCCCGCGTTTTCCCGACGAAGGTCGCCTCGCCCCCCGCGTTGAACCAAAGGTTCGAGCGGTACTCGGCTTTCGCCTTGTCGGCGTTGTACCCAAACGCGACGCCGTCCTTCCAATAAACGATATTCCGTTCGAAAACGATCGAAAGGTGCGGCTCAATTCGAGTGATCGCGACTTGGTGCGCCGGGCCGCCCTTGGCCGGGTTCGCTTTGCTCCGCGCTAAAATGTTGTTGCGAACGACGTTATTCTTCCCGTAATGTTGGTGGAAGGAGCCGTCCATACAGTCGTAAACGAGGTTGTTTTCGAGCAAAATCCCCTCGCTTCCCTCGTCCGGGTAAAGCCCCCAACCTCCGTAACCGTAAGACTCGACGTCGAAAATCACGTTGTTGCAGACGCGCGTCCCGGTTTGCGTTCCGAGAGTGTAAACGCCCCCCATATCGGCGAGTTTCCCCTGCCCGATCTTGTGAATCCGGTTGAATTCGATTCGGTTGCGGAACGCGTGCCCGCCGTTGTACCCCCAAACCCAACCGACCGAAACGCCGGTGTAAAAGAAGTCGGAAATATCGTTATGCAGAATCGCGATTTCTTCCGTATTTTGCCCAATCCAAACCGCCGTCGCCGACGCGTGGAAGCGCCCGCCCTGCGTAATCCAACAATTTTCGACGACGTTGCGGACGTCCATTTTCCCGCCGCCGACGCGAACGCCTCCGGCGCCGAGGTCGTAAAGGTCGGCGTTTCGCATCGCGCAATCGGAGCAGTTCTTGAACCAAAGGCCGTATTCGCCGACGTGCGCGACGTTGCAACCGTCAAAAACGATATTTTCGGCGTCGTTGACCGTCAAAACGGCGCGCGTGAAGAACGCCGACTGCGCCGGTTCGAACTGCGTCGGGCCCGGTTTCGCCAAATCGCCGGTAATCGCGACGTCGAGCCCCGCCGGGCGCATATGTTCGTCGAGTCGCGGCGAGTCGGTATAAGCGAAGTTAATATTATCGAAGCGAATATCGGCGACTTTCTTATCTTGCGTCCCGGCGACGACGAGCAGACGCGCCAATCCGGCGACCGGCGCGACAAATCGGGCCGCGTCGAGCGTTTCGCCGTCGAGCGGTCGATAATAAACGGCGTTTTCGGCGCCCGCGTAAAACCATTCGCCCGGCGCGTCGAACGCCGTTCGCAAATTTTCAAGATAATAAAGGGACGAATCGCGCCAAGGGTTCCAAGATTTCATCGCCCCGCCGCGAGCGAGCAAAGCGTTCCGTTCCGGCGCGAACCCGAGCAAAATGCGGCGCGTCGTGTCCCAATGATGGTGAACGACGAACTGCGCGAACCGGAGTTCCGCCGCCGGGATTTCGGTCAACCGGAGCGCGTCGAGGTCGCCCGGTTTCGCCCGAAGTTCTTGCGCCGTCGAGTCGGTCGGAGCGCGGCGCGTTTGCGGATCCATCGACGCTTCCTCCCAAATCGACGCGGGCCGGAGGAAGTCGCCGCCGTTCGGGAAACGGGCTCGAGTCGCGCGGCATTCCGAAACGAAAAGCTGTTCGAAGTAAATCGGTTCGCCGTCGATTTTCGGGAGTTCGGCGCGCCAAACTTCGCCGGTCGCGTTCGGAAACGCGCTCTTTTCGGCGTCGGTCGCGACGCGCCAACCGCCGATTTCGCGCCCGCCGAAAACGGTCGTCTTCCCGGGAACTCCGACGAAACGGGTTTTCGAGTCGCGGACGTCCAGCTCGAACGGGACGGTTCGCGGAAACTCGCCTTCGCCGAGCCGAATTTGGAAAACGCCGTCGCTTCCCGCTTTCCCGGCTTCCGCTCGAGCGGCCCGAACCGCGTCGCGGGCCCGTTCCAACGTCGCGAACGGCGCGCTTTCCGTTCCGGAGGCGGCGTCGTTCCCGTTCGGCGAAACGAAAAACTCGCCGACGACCGCCTCTTTCGACGCTTCCCTTCCGAAAAGCGACGCGCTTTCGTTCGCCGTCGCCCCTAAAATTGCCCCAATAAACGCCGCGATTAACAATAATTGCCACGATTTTCGCATCGCGTTCCCTTTCTTGTCGCCCAAAACCTTGAAAAACTTAAAATCGATAAAATCGCTCCCTAAAAGTCGGTCGCCGACGTTCGCCGCCCGCGACCGACGCAGATTAAGAAACAACGTCAAAAACCAACCGCGTCGTCCAACGCGATTTCAACGCCTTTATTCAATAAAAAAACAAGAATCGAAACGTCGCGCCAACGCTAAAACGCGACGCGTCCGCCGTCGGCGTCCGTTTCGCTAACTTCGGTAGCCGCAAAATCGGAATAAATCGCCTGTTTCAGCGCTTTTCCCCGCCCGTTTTTCGCTCGAATCAGTCCCATTCTTGCGCTTCGAAGAGGCGTTGGACGTACTTCGAGAGAATATCCGTTTCAATATTCACTTTATCGCCGATTTTGCGCGACCCGAGCGTCGTTTCGGCGAGAGTGAACGGAATCAACGCGACGCTAAAGAGTTCCGGCTCGCAACGGACGAGCGTCAAACTGACGCCGTCGACCGCGACCGAACCCTTCGACGCCATATTCTTCGCCAAATCTTTCGGAATCCGGAAGTAATAGTCCGCGCACTCGCCGTTATGATCGTCAATCTTTACCAACTCGGCCAGTCCGTCGATATGTCCGCTGACAAAGTGCCCGCCGAGACGCGCGTTCGACGCCAGCGCTCGCTCCAAATTGACCGGCGAACCTTCGACTAAATCGCCGAGATTCGTCCGCGAAAGGGTCTCCGGAACCGCTTGGAACGAAAGGGTCGTCTCCGTTTTCGCGACGACCGTCAAGCAGCAGCCGTTCACCGCGACGCTGTCCGAAACCTCGACGCCGCCCGCGATTTTCGGCGCTTCGATTTCAAGAGTGCAAATCGCCCCCTCGACGACGATTCGCGCGACCTTCCCCAACGTTTCGACAAGACCTGTAAACATTTTTTCTCCTCAAGCGGCTTTACGCCCTCGTTTTACCTATGTTAAACGTTAAATCGTCTAAACCTTATTTTAACGCCGAACGCAAAACCGCGTTCGCGCCAACTTTCAAAAAAATTTCGATATTATCGATTGCTTCGCTCTTCATTTTAAGCGTTCGCGTCGCGTTTTTACTCGTCGCCGTCGACGACGCCGCGACGTTTTCTATTTCTTTATTATAACACAAACGCCTAATTTTTAAAAGAGACCAAACAATATTTGTCTTTTTTGGTTAACGCTCATTTTTCTAGCTTGACAAAATCAACTGTTTGAAGATAATTATAAATGTTTTATCAAAAAGTTTATTTTTTTCAAAGAACAGATATAAAAATTGTTCTTTTAAAAAAAATCGAAAAATTTAAATAAAAAATTGCTTGCGTTAGTAAATATTTACCGTTTTCCTAAACAGGATTTTTTTTGCGCGCAATTAATGTACCAACAATCAAAAAAAAAAACAAATTACTTTACTCGCACAGAATTGACTATATTCGCTCAATAAACGTTCGTTTCGTTCTTCAACCGCTCCTTGAAGACGCGTTTTACGTTTATTTTGTCATTTGACATTGAAAGGGAGGTTTTTATGTGTTCTCACTCGACGCGCGGAATCGACGCGCGCCTCCTCGCGGCGGCGAAAACCGGCGATTTGCCGCAGGTTCGCAATCTCGTTAAACGCGGCGCCAACGTCAAAACGCGAAGTCCGAAAAACGAAACGCCGTTGCACTGCGCGGCGAGAAGCGGCTATCTTGCGCTCGTTTGTTATTTTATCGATTTAGGCGCCGATCTCAAAGCGCGAACGTTTAAGGGCGCGTCTATTTTACGTTTCGCGACGCAATCGAAAAATCGCAAGCTCGTTCGTTGGCTTTACGAAGAGAAAAAAGCGCAATTTGCGGACGCCTCCGACCTCAACGCCGCTCTTTTTGGCGCGCTCGCGAAAGGCGATTATTTGATGGCGCGTCTTCTCGTCGAATACGGCGCCGACACGCGGGCGCTCGGTTGGCGTTCGCAAACGACGTTGCACGTCGCGGCGCGCCGAGGCGACGTTCGCGCCGTCGTTTGGCTCGTCGAAGAAGAAAATCTCTCGCTTGAGATTAAAGACGATTTCGGTAAAACGCCGCTCGACCTTGCCGCGACCGACGAAATTCGCGCTTATTTGCAAAATCGTCCCCCCGGTTCCGCCCTCTAAGAACGCGCGCTCGACGAACCTTCAATTTAGTTAAAATACGCAATTTACAAGCGCCGATTTCTCGGTTGTCGCGTCCGGCCTCCCCGTCCCTACATTCTTGCGCCGATTTCTATTATTCGTTCGCAACCGTCGTTTCGCGCAACCAAGCGGCAAAGGCGAAATGATCGTCGAAATAAACGTCCGCAATTTGTCTAATCGTTTCTTTTCGCCTCTCTTCCGTCGGGTCGTAAATCGCGACGACGAAATAACCGGCTTTTTTCGCCGTTTCGACGGCGTGCAACGCGTCTTCGACGACGATCGTCTCGTCGAGCGGCGTTCCTAAAAACTCGCGAGCGACGTCGAACACCTTCGCCGACTCCGCTTTTCCGACGCGAATTCCCGGGTCTTTGCAAGAGAAAAGCGCGCCGAAGAATCCAAGCGCTTCGTTGCGTCGGAGCCCCGCCGTCGCGAGTTCCGACGACGTCGCGGTCGCGAGCGCCGCCCCGACGCCCCGCTCCTTTAAGAGCCGCAGCGTTTCGCGAGCGCCCGGTTTCAAGGCCGCTTCCTCGTTGTAAAGCGTTATAAGACGGGACTTCATCGTCTCGACAATTTCCGCCAACTCGATTTTGAGCCCGTATTCGGTTCGAAAAAACTCCGCGCTTTGCCGCAAACTCATCGTCGAGAGCCGCTCGGTCAACTCAGGCCCCGCCTCGACGCCTTGAAGACGCAAATACTCGAGCCCGAGCGCGTTCCATTGCGTCATCGTATCGAGAAGCGTCCCGTCGAGATCGAAAATCGCCCCGCTTAATCGCTTTAACCGTTTTAATCCGTTTTCTTTCATTTTCACTCTTTTGCGCTTGTCGCGCCGTCTTCTTGTTTTACCTAATCGCGTTTCTCGTTAAAGCCGCCGCGACCGATCATTTTTCCGCAAACGCCCGCGTCAACCGTTCGAGTTCCCGCGCCGCCGCTTCGACGTCGTCGCTCCCGAAAATCGCCGAAACGACCGCGACGCCGACGATACCGGTTTCGGTCAACCGCTCGACTTGCGCCGCCCCGATTCCCCCGATCGCGACGACCGGAACCGAAACCGCGTCGCAAATCGCCCGCAACGTTTCGAGCGAAACGGCGTCCGCGTCCGCCTTCGTCGCCGTCGGAAAAACCGCCCCGACGCCGAGATAGTCCGCCCCGCGCTCGACCGCAAGTTTTGCGTCCGCAATCGTTTGCGCCGAGACGCCAAGAATCCGATTCGGCCCGAGAAGCCGCCGCGCCTCCCCCGCTTTGAGGTCGCGTTGGCCGACGTGCAGGCCGTCCGCGTCGCATTCGAGCGCGACGTCGAGCGCGTCGTCGATAATCAACGGAACGCCGAACCGCTCGCAAAGTCGCTTAACCGCGACCGCCTCGCGCCGGAACTCGTCGAAGCTCAAATTCTTCTCGCGAAGCTGAACGACCGTCGCGCCGCCGCGGAGCGCCGCTTCAATTTGCGCTTCCAACGCTCGAATCGCCGCGTCGCCGGTCTTCGCGCCGAGCCAAGCTCGGTCGGTAACCGCGTAAAGTCGCAACGCTCGCCGCAACGCCGTCGCGTCAAACCGTTTTTGCGCCGTCAAATTTTCGCTCATCGCTTTATTTTCCTCATTTCCTCCGCTTCGCGCGACCGTCCGATTCGCCTCGTTTCCCCCGTTTTACCCCGCTTCGTTTTTTTTGCGTTCAAACGCCGCCAAAAGTCTCCGCTTCAACGCGCAAAAGTTCGACGAAACGCTCCGCTTCCGTCGTCGAGGCCGCGTCGATTAATTCCGTTCGAAACGTCGCGGTTCCGCCGCCGCGCTCGACCGTTCGCCGTTCCGCAATCTCGCCGCAAACGCCGAACGCGGCCGTCGCCGCGACCGCCGCTTCCCAAACTCGCGCCCGATTCGCCGCGACGCAAGCGCCGAGAACCGCCGTCGACATACAACCGGCCCCGGTAATCCGCGCCGCCCAAGGAGAACCGTTCCGAACCGTCGCGAACCGCTCCGCGTCGACGACCAAATCGAGCGCGCCGGAAGCGACGACCGTCGTTCGAAAGGCCGCCGCGAACTCGCGCAACCGCTCCGCGATCGCTCGACGATTCGACTCCGAAACCGCGTCCGCGACCGCCGCGTCGACGCCCCGCGTCGAACCGGTTCCGAACGCCAGCGTCGCGATCTCCGAAACGTTTCCTCGAATCGCGGCGAATCGAATTTCGTCCAACAATCGTCGCGCCGTCTCCGTTCGCAACGTCGACGCGCCGACGCCGACCGGATCGAGAACCGCCGGAATCCCGAGTTCGTTCGCCCGCCGCGCCGCCGCGAACGTCGCGTCGACCGTCGAGCGGTTGAGCGTTCCCAAATTGACGACCAACCCCGACGAAAGCGCGACGATTTCCTCGACTTCTTCCGGTTCGTCCGCCATTATCGGGGAGGCGCCGAACGCCAACAAAACGTTCGCGCAATCGTTCGCCGTTACATAATTCGTTATACAGTGCGTCAACGGCGCCGCGCGACGCAAATTCCGCAACGCTTCGAGCGCAACCGCCGTCGAAAAAACCGGCTCGTTCGTCGTCATTCTCTTCGCCGTTTTTCTATTTTAACCAATAATCGTTCACAACGCGACAAAAAACGCCGTCGAGCGGCTAAAAACCGCGTCGACGGCGCAATAATCGCTCCGATTTTCAACGTCGAAAGGCGTTATTCGGCGCTTTTCGCGGCCTCGAACGCGGCGCGGAGTTCTTCAAGCGTCCGAACGGCGCCTTCCGGATACTTCTCGCAATTCGGGCCGAACGGAAGCATCGCCTCCATCGGTTCGATCGTTACCTTCGATTCGTCGACGCGGCTCAAGTCGAGTCCTAACTCCTTCGCGAAGAAGGGATAGAGCGCGCCGCGGTTCGATTTGCCGTACCCGTGCGGCTCGTCGAAAATCTCGTATTCGACGCGGTCGGCGGCGTCGTAAAGGCCGTAAATCGACTGCAGGAACGGATACTCAACCGTCGGGGTATTCTTCGTCCAGTCTTGTTTCGACGCGATCAACTTCAACGGTTTCGGCGCGAAAAGAGCGGCGACTTCGACGTTCGTAATGCAACCGAGGCGCGAATGGAACGCCGTCCCGCTTTCGCAGGGGCAACCGCCGTAAAAATGCCCGGAAACCATCACCGCCGGAACGCTAACGGTAATTCGTTCGTCGAGCGCCGACGCGTAAAACGTTTGCGAACCGCCGCCCGACTCGCCGGTGATTCCGATTCGCGTCGCGTCGACGTTTTCAAGGCTTGTCAAATAGTCGATTACGCGCATCGTCGACCAGGCCTGAATCCCGCCGGAAATCGGATCGCGGTGCGCGTCGACCTTAAGCGGCGTTTCTCCGGCGACCCAGCCGAGCATCCCGTGCGCGAAGACGACGGCGCCCATTCGAGCCAAGGTCGCGGCGCGGTACTGTTGGTCGGCAGCGAAACGCCCTTCTTTCCCGTGTCCGTGCGGCGAAACGACCAACGGGAACGGGCCGTCGCCCTCGGTCGGACGGAAAAGCGTTCCGCAAACCCAATATTTCGGGAAGATTTCAAGCGCGACGTTCGTCGTCGAGTAACCGTCGTGTTGGCGCGTCTCCGAAACGATCGGGTTGAGCGGCGTTTTTTTCGGCGCCGGGTCGAGTTGGAACTCTTTCAGGAGCGTCGCGCGGATTTCGTCGCGGCGTTTTTCCCAACTTTCGCGGTCGGCGTAACGGGCTTTCGCTCGCTCCAAGTGCGCGGCGGCTTCGTCTTCCGGTCGGTTCATATACCAAGGTTCGACGACGCGGAAGGAATTTTCGCCGGTTTTTTCGAACGTTAAGTCGAGCGGCGCGAGGATATAGGCCAAGCGGAGGCTCGGGTCGGCCCAATATTTCCACGGCGCCATCGGAACTTTTTGTTCCAAATACGGCTTAACGTTCGCCGCGACCTCGATTTTCACGCCTAAGTCGGCGCGCGCCGCGTCGAGCAACTGGCTAAGCGTTTGTTCGTACCGCGCCTTATTATTTTTGTACGCGTAGTACGAATGATCTTGCGCGACCGCCGGAAGCGCGACGGCCCCGGCGAGCAAAGCCGCTCCAATAATCGAACAAAGGAAACGTCGAGACATTTCGTTTTCTCCTCGGATTAACGTTGCTTAAATTCGCGTTTCAACGACGCGAAACTTGCCGTATTTTACGTATTTCCCTTCGATTCGTCGCTTCTCGCCCAAAGTTTGAGCGTCAAAATCGGCGCGACCGTTAAATATTCTTTTGATAAACGCGGTAACGCTTGCAACGCTTGGCGCCGACGCGTTCGAGTACGTGGTTAATCTTGTCGTTATTTTCGTCCGTCCAACCGAGTTCGGCGTTTTCGTACTTTAACACGTTGCGACCGTAATCGAACGTATCCAAAATCAAACGTTCGGCGACGCCTTTGCGACGGTACTCCGGCAAGACGCAAAGCACCATCATTCGCGCGCCCTTGACCCGCTTCAAACGATACTTCAAACGCAACGCCCCTAAAAACGGCACGCCCAACCACGAGAGCTTGCCGCCCAAGGGTCGCGCCGCCTCGTTGAAGTCGGGCACGGTGATCGAAAAACCGACCGGTTTGCCGTCGACTTCGGCCAACAACGTTTGTTCCGGACACGCGATTTTCCGCAAATTGTCGGCGTAAGCGCGCACCTCTTCCTTAGTCAACGAAACGCACGCCCACCACCATTCGGAGCGCACCGCCTCGTAAACTTCCATACATCGCTCGACGTC
>JAFSFF010000195.1 GCA_017435375.1 Thermoguttaceae bacterium | reverse complement strand
CCAATACAACGACCTCGTTTCGGCGCGCAAGTCGATCCAAAAGATTATCGAGCGCGTCAACGGCGACTGTCGCCGCCTCTTCGAGGAGACGTTTGAAGCGGTTAAAATTTATTTTTGCAACATTTTCCAAAAACTTTTCGGGGGCGGACGCGCCGACTTGACGCTCGAAGACCCGTCGAATCCGCTCGAAAGCGGCGTCGATATTGTCGCGCGACCGCCGGGCAAAGAGTTGAAAAGCTTAACGCTGATGAGCGGCGGCGAAAAGTCGCTGACCTGCGTCGCGCTCCTGTTGGCGATTTTCCAATACCGAACGAGCCCGATTTGCGTTCTCGACGAAGTCGACGCCGCGCTCGACGAAGGAAACGTCAACCGATTCGCGAACGCGCTTCGCGATTTTATCCCCGCGACGCAGTTTTTGCTCGTTACGCACTCGAAAAAAACGATGTCGTCGGCCAAGTCGATTTACGGCGTTACGATGGAGGACTCCGGCGTCTCGAAAATCCTTTCGGTGCGCTTCGACGACGTAGGCGAAGACGGCGAAATTTTGATCAAAGAAAAAACGCCGGTCGCGCAAGCGCCTAAAATCGCGCGCGGAACCGCCGCCGGGTAACGCGTTTCGCTCGTTTCGCCGACTCGCCGCCGACGCGATTTTCGCAAAAATCGACGACCCGAAACGCGCCTAGGCTGAAAAAAAAAAAAAAACGCCAAAAAAAATAAAACGTCCCTAAAAAGCAAAGGAAAAACGCTTGTCGCCGCGTTTCCCGTCGCCGCGACAATACGTCGACCGTCAAATTTTAATTTATTTGACAAAAAAGAAGTTTTTTACTATTTCTTTTTTGGAAACGAAGGAGTATAATTCGCGTTGTCGACCGAACGACGCCGACGAATCGCGCGGTTCCCGCTCGAAAGCGTTCGTTCTGTCGCCCCTATCCTAACCGTCCCTCTTCGTCGCGGTCGCCGCGGCGGTTTTCGAACCGCAAGCGCCCGGCGCGACGACCGCTCGAGGCGGCGGTTCCATTTTCCTGTCTTTGACTTTAAGGAGTCGAATCGTGAAATTTGATTTGAATAGCGCTTGGGAAAACGAAAGCTCGTTTGATTTTTCGAATAACGGAGCCCTTGGCGCCGTTTTGTCGCCGAATCCCGTCGGATTGGCCGCGTCGCGCGACGACGATGACGATTACGACGACGAAGACGACGAAGATTGGGACGAAGAGGACGACGAAGACGACGACTGGGACGAAGACGACGACGAAGATTGGGACGACGAAGACGACGAATGGCTCGACGAAGACGACGACGATGACGGTTGGGTCGACGACGACGATGACGAAGACGACGACTATTGGCAAGAAGTCGACGAGGACGACGAAGACGACGACTACGACGGTCAAGATTACGACGACGAAGACGACGATTATTAATCGACGTTCGCGGCGGTTCGCCGTTTAAACGCCAACGTTAGAAACGCCGCTCCGACGCTCGTCGGCGGCGGTCGGTTCTTTTGCGCCCTCCGTTTCGCGCTCGGAACGTTTCGACGCTTCCGACGCGCGCTTTCGGCGTTTCTTGCGTTTCGTTTTTGGCGTTGCGTTTTAATTCCAGTTTCCCTTTCTTTCGTTAACTTTCCCTTTTTATCTTGAACGCGTCGTTATTTCGCCGCGTTCCGCTCGACGGGCGTTTTCGACCGTTTCCTTTCAACGATCGACGTCGACGACGCGCGCCGTCGTCGCGTTTTGCCGCTTTGAATCGCGGCGTTTAGGAACCGCTCGATGATTTCGCTCGCAGGAAAAACGGTTTGCGTCGTCGACGCATACGGTCTTATTTATCAAGTCTTTCACGCGCCCGGAATGGAGATGACGAACGCGCAAGGCGAGCCGACCGGCGCCGCGTTCGGTTTTGTCCGCGACGTTCTCGGCTTAATGCGCAAACTTTCCCCGGATTACCTCCTTTGCGCTTACGATATGCGCGCCAAGACGTTCCGGAGCGAGCTTTACCCGGAATATAAGGCGAATCGAAGCGCGACGCCGGACGATTTGCTCCTGCAGTTCGATTTCACCCGCGAGTTTTTAAAGGCGGTCGGCGTTCCGGCGCTCGGCGTCGTCGGGTTTGAAGCGGACGACGTCTTGGCGACGGTCGCGCGAACGGTTTCCGAACTCGGCGGCGAGACGATTTTGGCGACGAGCGACAAGGACGCCCGCCAACTTCTCGACGACCGAACGTCGATTTATCTCCTCCGCAAGGAGAAATTTTACCGCGCGCCGGAACTCCTTGCCGATTGGGGAATTAGGCCCGATCAAGTCGTCGACTTCCAAGCGTTGGTCGGCGACTCGTCGGACAACGTCCCGGGCGTTCCGCTGATCGGCCCGAAGGTCGCGGGCGACTTGTTGCAGAAGTTTGAGACGCTCGAAGGCGTTTTCGACGCGGCGATCGGAATGAAGGGAAAGCGATACGAGAATATCCGCAACGGGCGCGACCTCGCGTTGTTAAGTCGCGAACTCGTTAAACTTCGAACCGACGTTCCGCTCGAAATCGATTGGGACGCGGCGCGACTCGGCGGCGTCGACCCGGAGCGTTTGCGCCGTCTCTTCCAATATTGGGGCTTCCGTTCGCTCGTCGGCAAGGTCGACGAGTTGGCCGAAACGTTCGGCGTCGCGACCGCCCCGCAATCCGATTGGTTCGACGGAATCGAAGCGCGCCGTCAAGGCTTTTTGAGCGGTTCCGCGAGCGCCGCGCCTTCCGACGCAACCGCCGAAAAATCGCTCTTTAACGACGTTTCCGAAATATCCTCGAGCGCCGTTTCCGCCGAAACCGCCGACGGCGTTCGCGACGGTTCGTTCGATTTCGACGCGGCGACGCCCCTTCTCGACCGTCTCGCCGTCTCGCAATACGGCTGCGTCCCGAAACCGCGCTCGCCCGAAGAAACGCCGCAAGCCGCCCCGACCGCCGACTTCGAACTCATCGGAACGGAGCGCTTCGCGTCGAGCGCCGACTTCCCGTTCCCGCCGTCGATCGCCGAAAACGCCCCGACCGTCGCGACGCTCGTCGACGACGCCGAGAAATTAGCCGCGCTCAAAACCCGGCTCGACTCGGCGTCCGTCTTGAGTTTGGCGACGCTCGTCCTCGAAGAGGCGGAGTTCGGTCGCGTTCGTCCGCGTTTCGCGACCCTTTGCGGGCTCGCGCTCGCGGTTAGCCCGTCGGAAGCGTTCTATCTCCCGTTTCGGGGCCCCTTGGAACGCCGACGCTCGACGCCGCCGAAACGCTCGAAACGCTCCGCGACGCGCTCGAATCGCCGACGCTTCCGAAAATCGGCGCCGAAATCAAATTCGACGCGCTCGTTCTCCGCGACCTCGGCGTCCGGCTCCGCGGCGTCGTTTTTGACGTTCTTCTCGCCGACTACCTCGTTCGAAGCGGAGAAACGCGCCGAACGCTCGCCGAAATCGCCGAAACTTATCTCGACCGTTCGACGTTCGACCTCAACGCGGCGACCGGAACCGGCAAAAAACGGATTCCGCTCGACCTGCTTCCGCCGTCGACGTTAGCCGAACGCGCCGCCGACGCCGTTTTAATCCCGCTCGCCGCCGCTCCGATTTTGCGCGAAAAAATCGCCGCCGAACCCGCGCTCGAACGCCTCGCGCTCGACCTCGAAACGCCGCTCGTCGAAACGCTCGCCGAAATGGAACTTTCCGGAATCGCGATCGAACCGGAGCGTTTCCGCGCCGCGAACGCCGACTTTTTGCGCCGTCAAGAGACGCTCGAAACGGAAATCCGCGCCGCGATCGCCGCCGTCGACGAAACGCCGGGGTTCGCCGAAACGATCAACCTCAACTCGCCGAAACAGTTGCAACGCGTCCTTTTCGACGACCTCAAACTCCCGATTATCAAGAAAACGAAAACCGGCCCGAGCGTCGACGCGGAAGTGTTGGAGGAGTTGGCCCTCTTTCACCCGATTCCGGAAAAAATCGTCGAGCTGCGCCGCTTGACGAAACTTCGCGGAACCTACCTCGAACCCCTTCCGACGCAAGCGCTTCCGTCGACCGGGCGCGTTTGCGCGACCTTCAACCAAGCGGCGACGGCGACCGGGCGGCTCAGTTCGAGCGAACCGAATCTGCAAAACATTCCGGCCCGTTCCGAAAACGGCAAAATCATCCGCGCCGGGTTCGTTCCGGACGCGTCGCTCGGTTTCGACGCCTTCGTCAGTTGCGACTACAGCCAAATCGAACTTCGCGTTTTAGCGCATTTTTCCGGCGACCCGGAACTTCGTCGGGCGTTCGCGGACGGCGAAGACGTTCACGCGCTCGTCGCGAGCCGCCTCTTCGGCGTCGCTCAAGCCGACGTAACGCCGGATATGCGCCGCAAAGCGAAAGCGGTCAACTTCGGGCTCGTTTACGGGCAAACGTCGTTCGGCCTCTCGAAAGCGATCAACGTAAGCGCTTCGGAAGCGGCGGCTTACATCGACGCGTTTTTCGCGACTTATCCGGGCGTTTTGACCTTTTCGACCGCGTTCTCGACGACTGCGCTCGACGCGGGTTCGTTCAAACGCTCCTCGGACGGCGCCGCGCGCTCTCCGGCGTTCGGGGCGCTCGCGGTCGCAAAACGCTCAACTTCCCGGAGCGCGCCGCGATCAACGCCGTCGTTCAAGGAACCGCCGCCGACCTGATGAAATTGGCGATGTTGGCCGTTTGGCGCCGCCTTAAAAAAGAAGGTTGGATCGCGTCCCGTTGGAGCGAAACGTTCGTCGACGCGCCCGGTTTTACCAAGTTTACGCAAACCTCCGGAACCGCCCCAATCGCCGGAACCGTTCGAACCGCGTCGACCGCCGCCGTCGGAACGCCGGAACGCGCCCGACTTTTGCTCCAAATACACGACGAACTCCTCTTCGAAACGCGCCGCGCCGACGCCGACGCCCTCGCGAAGATCGTCGTCGAAGAAATGCGACTCGGCGACCCGCTAACCGTTCCGCTCCAAATCGACGCGGAAATCGGCGCAAAT
>JAFSFF010000024.1 GCA_017435375.1 Thermoguttaceae bacterium | reverse complement strand
TGCGTCGTCGCGACTTGCGGGGTCGCGACGTTATTCGGTTGCGTCGTCGCGTCTTGCGGGGTCGCGACGGTTTGCGTCGCGTCGTTATTCGTTTGCGTCGTCGCGTCTTGCGAGGGCGCGGCATTTTGCTCGGCGTTGGTCGCGGTTATATTTAAGGCAAGCGATTCGGCGCCGTCGTTAATCGGCGGCGCGACTTGTTTTTCTTCGAAATCTTGAGCAAGTTCGTTTTTCGCGTCGATGTTTGCGCTGCCGGCTTCGAATTGGGGGACTTCGTATCCGCTCGTATTATCATCGGGAAAATTTGACATATCGGTAAACCTTTTATGAAAAGCGCGTCGCGCAAGCGTCGAACGCGCTGAATGATTAAGTAAGCTGAATGATTAAGTAAAAACGGGCGGTTGAACGTAGGTTAATAAAGGCCGGGGGAAGAGGACGAGGGAGGCGGCGGAAGCTGGACGGTCGTAGGCGTCGAGGGCGCTTTGCAGGAGCCTTCAAGTATAGTGGAGATCCAGCACCAAAATTTTTTGAAATCGTTTTCGTCCATCGTGGAGAGGACGTGAATTTCCGCCGTCAACTTTTCCAACGGTTCAACGCGAGCTTTTGGCCCGGCCGCGCAACCAACGATGCGCGCGAAATTGTAATTTTTGCAAATGCGCTCCACCATTTGGTTGTAGTCTCGAACGTCGGAGGGCTTGCCGTCGGTTATGACGATTAAAATAGGCCGCCAATCGCGTGTCGTGTTCTTATGGATTTCCGCGTCGTATTGTTCGCAAAGCGTTTTTAGCCCCGCTCCGAGCATCGTCAGCGCCGCTTTATCCTTGACTTCAAGACGCGGTAGGGTGAATTTTTCGAGTTCGGTGAGCGGAACAAGGACTTCGGCTGTAGTGCCGTATGAAATGAGGCTGAGCCAAACGGAGTCCAAAGCGTAAGGGTCGTGTTTAAGGCTTTGAAGCATCGCTTCGAGGCCGACTTGAACCGCTTGAATCGGTTCGTTTTGCATCGATCCGGAAACGTCGATTAAAACGTAAACGGGAAGGCGGCGGGCCATAAGCGTATTCCTTTCGTTGTTTATCGTTGAACGGGCGGCGGGGGCGGTTTTCCGGCGCGGCGCCGGGCTTAGGAGCGGCGCGTTTGGGGCGGGCAAGGGCGAAATTGGCGTCAAAACTTTCTTTCGGCGGTTGAGCGGCTAACTGACGGGGCAATAATAATGATGGAGAGTATCGTGTAAAATGTTGACGTTGTTAGCGTTAAGGCGAACGACGTCGTCGGCGATTTGACGCAGGACGGAGACGTCGGCGTCGTCGCCGGCGGCGCACGCGACCGTCAGGCCCCATTTATATTGCTTGAACTCTTTCAACCCTTGTCGCCAGTCGTCGGTCGGGCGACCGGCGCTCATGACGACGACTACCGGTTTCCAGTCGCCTCTTTCCGTAGCGGTAGACTTTTTAACGTCTATTTCGGCGCGTCGTTTCACTAATTTCAACGCTTCGCCGAGCGCGGAACCGCCGGACGCGGACAAAGTCGGCGGTTTGAATTGCCACGCTTCGGTCAACGGGACGACTTGCTTGATACAGGAGTCGAAGGCGATAACGCCGATATGCATCGTTTCCAATGCGTACGGATCGGAAGAGATCGCTTGAACAAACGCGCGGACGCCGTTGGCGATCTCTTGAAGCGGGCGCCCGGCTGTCGAGTCGGAAAGGTCGAGCAACAAATAAACGGGAAGTTTTCTAGCCATATCAAATTTTTACGAGGAAGGGACAAGGGGAACGCGGCGTCGCGCCGGTCGGCGACGCGTTGAAGCGTCGTCGACCGGTTCGCGTTGGCGCGGCGATTACGGTTTCGCCAGCGTAACGCCTTCCGGCAGCGGCGGAAGTTTCGTCAAAGTAAGGCCGTCTCCGGCTCCGGCGCCGGCTCCGGCGTTTTGGCTAGCCAGGCTGGAGGCGACCGTAACCCACTTGAAGAACGCTTTAAGACTGTCGGCGTCGGTGCCGCTAAGATAAACGACGTTGTTGGTAATTTGACGCAGAACGGAGTCGTCGGCTCCGGCGCCGGCGGCGCACGCGACCACCGTGCCCCACTTGTATTGGTTGAACTCTTGCAACCCTTGTTGCCAATCGTCGGTCGGGCCGCCGTCGGTCAGGATGAAGACGAGCGGTTTCCAGTCGCGCTTGGCCGAGGTGGACTTTTTAACGTCTCTTTCGGCGCATTGTTTCACCAATCGCAACGCGGCGCCGAGTTCGGTGCAACCGGAGGCGACCAGAGTCGGCGGTTGGAATTGCGCCGCTTCGGTCAGCGGAACGACTTCCTTAGCTTCGGAGTCGAAGGTGATAACGCCGACGTGCATCGTTTCCAGAGCGTACGGATCGGAAGAGATCGCTTGACCAAACGTGCAGATACCGTTGGCGACCGCTTGAATCGGTTCGCCGCTCATCGAGCCGGAAGTGTCGAGCAACAAATAGACGGGAAGCTTTTTAGCCATCTTAAACTTTCTAAATAAAAAATGAGGGAGGCCTAGGTTAACGCGTCGTTTTTTCGGCGCGTTTGAAATTAAAATGTCGCGACGTTTGTCGCGGCGCCGAGGTTTTACGTCGACCTCGGGCGCGACGCGCCGCCGCGTTGGGGCGCGTCTTGTTTTTAGTACGCGAAACGTTCGCTTGGCTTACTAAAATTTGTGCGAAAATGAAAAATCGTCAAACGCGACGTCGCGTTCGTCGGAGGCGAACCGAAATCAGTTGACGTTGGCGCCGTAAGCAACGAGGAGTTTGCCCAAATCGCCGGGGTAAGCTTGCCCCAAGGCGTGGAAATTCCAGACGCCGTTTTCTTTGGTAAGTTCGCCAAAGAGAACCGTTTCTTCGAGGCACGCGTCTTCCGACAGTTCGAAACGAAGGACTTCTTCGTCCGTCGTCAAATCGACGAGGCGGATGTAGGCGTCGTCGACTTGTCCGAAGTTGAGCCCGTTCGCGTTGTAAATCGTAACGACGAAGAGGAGTTTCGCGACGTCGTTCGGGACTTTCGTAAGGTCGACGACGATTTGCTCGTCGTCTGCGCCGCTACCGCCGATAAGGTCGTCGCCCATATGTTGAACCGAACCGCAGGGCGATTCCGGTTGGTTATAAAAAATGACGTCGGCGTCCGAGCGCACTTTGCCGTTTTTACCGAGCATCAAACACGACGCGTCCAAGTCGGCTGCTTTGTCGCGCGGTTTCCAGCCCAAACCGATTTGAATTTGCGTCAAGCCGGAGTCGAGTTGTTGAACGTCGTCTTTTTTAAGATCAAGTCCCATAACGTTTTCCTTTTAGTTTATTGTTGATGCGAAAAATTGCGTTGGAAACAAAGTTAGGCTTTAACGGTAACGCCGCGTTGGGTGATGATCGCGCGCAGACCGCCTTTAACGCTTTTGCTAAGGGCGTGGAACTCCCAAACGCCGTTCGTTTTGACGAGTTCGCCGAAGAGAACCGATTCTTCGTTTTGCGCGTCTTCCGACAGTTCGAGGCGAAGGATTTCTTCGTCCGTCGTCAAGTCGACGAGGCGAATATAGGCGTCGTCGACTTGTCCGAAGTTGAGTCCTTTCGCGTTGTAAATGGTAACGACGAAGAGGAGTTTCACTATATCGTCCGGGACTTTTGTCAGATCGACGTCGATCTTTTCGGCGTCGACGCTGCTATCGTCGCTTTCTAGTTTATCGCCCCAATGGAAGATCGACCCGCAGGGCGATTCCTTTTGGTGATAATAAATGAAGTCGGCGTTCGAGCGAACTCGGTCGTTTTTACCGAGCATCAAACACGATGAGTCCAAGTCGGCGTCGCTTTTCCAGCCCAAACCGATTCGAATTTTCGTCAAGCCGGAGTCGAGTTGTTGTTTGTCGCCTTTCTTAAGAAGATTAAGTCCCATAACGTTTCCTCTTAATGCGTTGGTCTAGTTGAAATTGAAGTTTGATCGGTTAGTCGGCGACGTTAACGCCGAAACTGACGAGGAGCGCGCGCAGATCGCCGGGGAAATTTTGGCTAAGAGCGCGGAACGCCCAACCGTCGTTCTCTTTGACGAATTCGCCGAAGAGGAGCGATTCGTAGCGACCGTTGTTGATAAAATGATGGCGAAGGATTTCTTCGTCCGTCGTCAAGTCGACAAGGCGGAGGTAAGCGTCGTCGACAACCTGGTCGAAAGTTTGTCCATTCGCGTCGTAAATCGTAACGACGAAGAGAAGTTTCGCGACGTCGTTCGGAACTTTCGCAAGGTCGACTTCGAATTCCTCGTAGACCTAAGAGTATCCGCCGCCCAAATGTCTCGCCGACCCGCAGGGCGATTCCGGTTGGTTATAAAAAATGACGTCGGAATCCGAACGAACTTGGCCGTTTTTGTCGAGTATCAAACACGACGCGTCCAAGTCGACTTGGGGGTCGCGCAGTTTCCAGTCCAAGCCGACTCTAATTTTCGTGAGATTGGCGTTAAGACGGCAAGTTTCGCCTTTGCGAATAATTAGACTCATTGGATGATTCCTGTAACGATTGCCGTAAATTCGCGTCGCGTTAAGTAATTTCTACGCGCCGTTGTAACTAGTGTAATATTTTTAAACAAAAAGTCAATATAACGCCGAACATTTTATACGCGGGCGAAATTGATTTTTATTGTCGTTAAACGAACAATAAGAAAGAACGCGGCGAAACGCTTGGCTGTCGCTCTTGTTCTAAACATATAGTGCGGTCGGAACGGAAAAATAATAGTAAGAAGGCAGAAAAAAAAGAAATTTTTTCGAAAAAAAAAGCCGACGCTTGAAAACGTCGGCTCTCAAAGAGGCGTCGACCGGATTCGAACCGGTAAATGACGGATTTGCAATCCGTTGCCTTAGCCGTTTGGCTACGACGCCTTAACTGTTACGCCCTCCATCATACCTCAAAAAAAGAATCGCGCAAGGGGCTTTTTTAAAATTTTTTTCTTTTTTTGAAGAACGACGTTAAAACGGGACGTTCGGGCAAACGCGACGGTTTTAACGGGCCGGATTTTCGGCGTCGCGAATCTTTTGGCGCACCGCGTCGACGACGCACGGGGGCAAAAACGGTCGCAACGCCGCTTCTTCGCCCGCGCCGGCGATTTCTTTGATTAACGTGCTGGAAACGTGCGCGAGTTCGCCGTCGGCGATGAGGAAGAGCGTTTCAACTTCCGGTTCGAGTTGGCGGTTCGCCATCATCAGCGTCAGTTCGGCGGGGAGGTCGGTGATCGGGCGCACTCCGCGGACGACGACGCGAGCGCCGACTTCCTTCGCGAAACGCACCGTCAAACCTTCGTAAACGCGCGTTTCGACGTTCGGGAGCGAGGCGGTCGAGCGGCGAATGAGTTCGCAACGCTCCTCCGGGGTGAACCAAGGCGACTTTTGCGAATTGACGCCGACCGCGACGACGAGGCGGTCGAAGAGGCGGCTGGCGCGCTCGATCACGTTGAGGTGTCCGAGCGTGATCGGGTCGAAGGAACCGGGGTAAACGGCGACGCGCGGGTCGGATTGCATCGAACGCTCCTAAAACGAACGCAAATTTAAAGGGGAGGAAAGAGAGCGGCCCTTAAAACGGGCGGCCCCTTGGCGTTTTACGGCAAACGCGTATAATTGAACAACGGCGCGCGTTTGGGACGTCGTCGCCTTTATTATTATACCGAGACGACGCGTTTGCCCAAGGGGGCGCCGCGTTTTTTAGGAGCGCCGTTATTAATTGGCGAGCGTCGCAAGATCGCGCAAACGAGCGGGAACTCGTTCGGCTTTGGCGCGTCCAATAGTTTTGCGTTTAAGAAAAATTTACCGAAAAACAATCGAGTCGGCGTCGCAAAATGCCGATAACGACGAAGACGCCGCGAAAAACGCGAACTTCGCCGCGTCGCTTTTGCAACGGCTTAGCGGCCCCGACCGGTTTTTTTGAGCGAGAAAAATGAGTTCCGAGCAGCGTTACGATTCGAGTTTGTTGGAGCAAACGAAGCGGCAAATCCGCGTTCTTGTCAACGAAATTGCGGAAATTTCGCGTTCCGACGCGTCGCCCGAAGAATTTCAAGCCGAATTTTTACCCCGCGTCGTTACGGCGTTGGGCGCGGTCGGCGGCGCTTTCTGGTCGGCGGACGAGACCGGGCGGCTTTCGCTCGGATACCAAGTCAACTTGCAGGAAGCGAAGCTGCACGAAGACGAAGAGGCGAACAAAACGCACTCGGCGCTGCTCTATAACGCGTTGCGCTCGACCGAAACCGACATGATCGTCCCGCCGCGCTCCGGGGGCGAGGGCGCGAACGAAGGCGGGAACCCGACCGACTTCCTCGTCGTCGTCGGCGTCGTCGCGACGGAGCTGGAACGCGTCGGGATCGTCGAAATCTTCCAACGACCGGACTCGAACCCCGCCGCGCAAAAGGGGTATCTGCAGTTTGTG
>JAFSFF010000194.1 GCA_017435375.1 Thermoguttaceae bacterium | reverse complement strand
AAGCGCGTTTAAGAAGACGATCGTGTAACCGCCGTCGATCGACGCCGTCGACTTTTGACAGATTTTCAACAGATCGCGCTCCGAGTCTTTGAGCGCCGCGCAGAGATAATGCGTTAAGATTTCCGAGTCGCAGTCGCGAGCGAAATGCGTGTTTTCGTCGGTCGCCAAGAGTTTGCTTTTCAGCTCGTCGTAGTTCGTCAGCGCGCCGTTAAAGGCGAAACTAAACCACTTGTTTTTCTTGATATGCGGACGTTCGAACGGGTGCGCGTAACTCGGGTCGTCTTTGCCGCAGTCGGCGTATCGAACGTGCCCGATAGCGGCGCGTCCGGCCAATTCCTCCATCAATCGCGCGTATTTTTCCGGACGGTTCAAACACAACGCTTCGGAAACGACGCCGACGTCTTTGTACGTTGTCAACAGTTTTTGACGTTCCGGATTGTACGTCGTCAAACCGGCGGAGAGTTGCCCGCGGTTTTGCAGGTCGAGGAGCATTCTCGGGAGAAGGCGCGAAACTTCGCTCGGCCCTTGCCCGGGGCACAACGGGGAGGGTTCGTCGGTCGCCAAATGGTAAACGGCGACGACGCCGCATTCTTCGTGTAATTCGCAGCTCATAGTTCGATACGCTTGAAATTTTTGGGGGCGGTCGCGCTTAGTCGGCGCGGCGCCGAGGGCGTTAATTATCGCGACGTTTATCGTCGGCGCGCGTTGCGTCGACGGAATCGCGATTTCGCTTGATTTATCGGCGTTCTCGAGCCCGATTCGCTAGAAATTCGCCCAAGAAATCGTCGAAAATCGAACGAATCCGCTTTCAACCGTTAGATTGAAAGTCGGAGGAGCGTTCCGGCTGCGCCAAGCGCGTTTTTCTCCGAAACGCCGTCGTTATTATAACGTCTCTTCGCCGAACGAAAACGGGGGGGCCGGCGGCTAGAAAAGCGCGATTTTCCGAAAAAACGTTCCTCGACGGCGGTAAAATCGCGACGACCGCGACAATTTTAACGAGAAAAAATTCAAGAAAAACATCCGGCCCAAACGCTC
The DNA here is from genome assembly GCA_017435375.1 of Thermoguttaceae bacterium. Lineage (GTDB taxonomy): Bacteria > Planctomycetota > Planctomycetia > Pirellulales > Thermoguttaceae > RUG369. The sequence goes on along the minus strand of JAFSFF010000194.1, from coordinate 2,076 downwards.
GACGCGCCGTCGAGCGTTCTTTATAATCGCCGCGTTAATTTCAATTAAGCGCAAACTTATTTTTAACGCTTTCCATATTCGAGCGTTTTCCCGGCCCGCGCCGAAATCATATACGCTTCGAGCGCTCGCATCCGCGGGTCGTCGCCGCTCATCGGTTCGCCGCGACACGGTTGCGTCAAACACCAGTTCGCCATATCCCGCAAGAGCGCCGGACGACCGAGTTGGACTTGGTACTTCGGATACGTTTCGGCGTGCGTCCCTTCGGCGTCCGGGTGGCACATATCGCAGGAGACGCCGTTTTTGCTCCCGAGGAGGTTCGCGTCGTGAAAAATCAGCGAACCTTCGACGACAAGACGCTCCGTTTCGGCGGCCCAAAGCGCGGTTTCTCGCTCCGTATGGTTCCCGTACGTATGCCCGGGCCGCTGCGAGTCGAGCGCGTAAACGCCGGAATTATCGGCGATAGGTTTGAACGCCCGCCGCTCTTTTTCAACGGCGAGCCAACGATCTTCGAAACCGCGCGCCCATTGGTCGTTCGTTCCCGGGATAACCGGCGCCCCTTGCGACAAATCGACCGGCGGCGACGCGGGCGCCAAACCGTTCGGCGTTCGTTCCGGCGGCGACGGAGCCGAACCGCCGCGCGTTCCGTCCGGCGTCGTCGAAACCGCTCGCCGTCCCGGGTCGACCGCCGACCGCGCCTCCCGACGTTCGAGCGTTCCGTCCTCGGCGACCGTCCAATCCGGCTCCGGCGTTCCGGCGTTCGGCGTTTTCTCTCGCGGCGGTTGCGGCGTCGACGTTAACGATTGTTCTTGCGCCGTTTGCGGCGTCGACGTTAACGATTGTTCTTGCGCCGTTTGCGGCGTCGACGTCGGTCGCGCCGTTTCCAAAATCGCCGCCGACGTTAATTTCGGAGCGACCGGCGCGAGAATCGGAAGCGCCGCTTTTATCGTTGCGACCGTTCCGCCGTCCGCCGTCGAACGCGCTTCGCTCGACGTTTTAACCGGCGTTTCAACCGACGTTTCAGCCGTTTGCGCCTCCGCTCGCGCTCCGAACCGTTCGTCCCAACGTTCCGACGCGGCGGCGACGACGGCGTTAAACCGCTCCGCAAGGCGACCGCCCGTTTCCGTCGACGTCGCGCCGACGGCGAGAACCGCCGCGAACGGCGTCGCTAAAATCGCCGCGAGCGCCCGATCTTTCGCGTTCCATTTTCTCATTTCGCATTCCTTTCTATTTCAACGTTTAACGTTTCAACCGCGCTCAATAACTCGGCAGATTCGGGCGTTTCGGTCGCTTTGTCGCGTCGCCGGCGACGTAAGCGGCGGGAACCAAAATCGGCTCGCGGTTCCAAAAGCGATAAATTTTGTCGACGAGCCCGTCCGTCGAAATTCGCAACTCGCCGTCGCCGCAAGCGTCGTTCGGGTTGAACGGGTCGGGCCGATTCATTTGAACGGTCAACTCCGGAACGCCGGTCGGCGGATACGGCCAAGGCCAAGCGGTCGAAAGCATCCCGTGAAACGCGATATTCCCCTCTCGATGCGTCAGCAGCTGGTGCGTGTGCCCGTGTACGACCGTCGCCGCGTCGAACCGACTCAAAATCCGGCGCGCTTCGGCGGCGTCTTCGTTCCAAAAGTTCCAAGGGCGGTACAACGCGTAAAGCGGCGAGTGCGAAAAAACGACGACCGGCTTCTCGTTCGGGCAGTCGGCCAACGTTTCTTCGAGCCAACGCAAGCCGGAAGCGCCGATTTTAAAACGGTTTTGAACGCCGTTGTCGAGCCCGTCGACCGTTTGCATCCGCTCGACCGGCGACATGCGACGCGGCGTCCAAAAGTCGTCTTCGAGAACGCTCATAATCCCGACGAAGCGAACGCCCTTGCAGTCGAACGCCCAAAACGGTTCGCCGAAAAGCGACCGCCAACCGTCGCCGAGGTCGAGGTACCAGTCGTGTTCGCCGACGATAATTTTGGTCGGCGCGTCGAGGTCGCTCAATATATCGCGCCCCAACCGAAGTTCTTCCGGCGAACCGAGTTGCGCTAAGTCGCCGCCGTAAATAACGAAGTCCGGCTTCTCGGAAAGCGCGTT
>JAFSFF010000023.1 GCA_017435375.1 Thermoguttaceae bacterium | reverse complement strand
ACGCCGTTCCACATCGCGTCGAAGACGCGCATCCCCTCGCGCTTGTACTCGACTTTCGGGTCGACCTGCGCGTATCCGCGGAAGCCGACGCTCGCCTTGAGGTGATCCATCGCCATCAGGTGGTCTTTCCAAGCCGCGTCCAAAATACCGAGAATCAACGACCGCTCGACCTTGCGCATTTCCGGGTTGAACTCGTTTTCGATGATCGACTCGACGCGGTTCTCCAAGAGCAAAACGTCCCAATCGGAGAGTTCTTCGACGGTCAGTTCTTGTCCGAGTTCGCCGTTAAGCCACTCGCAAAGCGCCTTCAACTCCGGCGCGTCGCGGCGAATCTTGCGAATATCGCTCGACGTAATTCGTTCGTTGCGGGCGATTTTCTCTTCGCGCTTCTCGCGGATTTTCTCGACGTCGACGCTTTCGTCGGCGAAGAGTTTTTCCAAGCGTTTCCGCATCTCGGCGCGGAACGGCTCCGCTTTTTCCGACGCGGCGCGGCTGATCGCAAAGAGCGTTTCCTCGATTTCGCGGCGCTGTTTGTTCTTCAACTCCTCGACGTCGAGCGCGACGCCGAATCGACGCGCGGCCCAATCGGCGACGCCCTCGCGGTCGTACCGCTTGCCGTTTTGATCTTGAACGGTAAAGTGCGCCAAACCGGCCAAGACCGGGAAGCGCGCTTCGCGTTCGCGGTATCCTTCGATCGCTTTGTCGCGCGCCAGTTTGCGGAAGTCCGCCGTTTCGAGCTTCGTCGCTTCGTTTTCGTCGATTTCGAACCCGAACTTATCGCGAAGCCAACGGCAAGCCGTTTTGACGCCGTAATTCGCGTCGAGAAGCGGATCGCCGGCGTCGATATTCGCCGCGTCGTAAAATTTATTCGCTTTTTCGATGAGGAATTCGGCGACGCCGTCGCGGCCGATTTTCTTCAAATCGACGTCGCGGACTCCGGCGTTCCAGCGCGCGTTCGCGGCTTTCGCCAACGCTTGCCAGTTCCACTCCTCTTCCGGCGCGTCGTCGGAGAGGTTTTCTTCGACCGCGTCGAGCGCGTGCGTTTCCGACATACGACGGGCGCAGTCGATCGCGTATTCGCTCGCCATTTTCGCGTCCATTCCGCGGAACTGTTTCGCTTCGAACTCGACGTTCAAGACGTGCGAAACGTAAGCGGCGTAAGCGGCGGCCCCGTAAGTCGGCGCCAAGAATTCCTTCAAGTAACGCTCGAGTTGCGCGTCGATCATCTCTTCGACGAAGTCTTTCGTATTGCCGCCGTCGAGGATGCGTTGGCGGTACGAATAGACGCGCTTGCGTTGCATATCCATCACTTCGTCGTAATCGAGGAGGCTTTTGCGCGTGTCGAAGTGGCGTTCTTCGATCTTCTTTTGCGCGCCTTCGATGCGACGCGTAACCATCTTGCTTTCGATCGCTTGACCGTCTTCCATACCGAGACGAGTCAACATATTTTTGACCCAATCTCCGGCGAAGATGCGCACCAAGTCGTCTTCGAGCGACAGGAAGAAGCGCGCGATCCCGGGGTCGCCTTGACGACCGCAACGCCCGACGAGCTGCAAGTCGATGCGGCGCGCTTCGTGGCGTTCGGTACCGATGATGTGCAAGCCGCCGAGTTCGCGAACTTTTTGGCCTTCGGCTTTCATTTGCTCGCGATTTTCGATTTCGTTAACGAGCGCGACCCATTCGTCTTGCGGAACGTCGAGGCGCGTCGGGTACTTCGTTTGGAAAATCGACCAAGCGAGGGTTTCCGGGTTCCCGCCGAGAATGATGTCGGTACCGCGCCCGGCCATATTCGTCGCGATCGTAACGGCGTTCATTCGCCCGGCTTGCGCGACGATTTCCGCTTCGCGCCCGATGTTTTCCGGTCGAGCGTTCAAGACTTGGTGCTTGACGCCGCGACGGTTCAACATTCCGGAAATAAGTTCGCTCTTTTGAATCGAGACCGTCCCGACGAGAATCGGCCGTCCTTTATATTCGATATTAACGATTTCGGCGCGCGGAACTTTGAGTACGTCTTTCGTTCCCTTGGCGATAAACTCGACGATTTCGTCCGATTCCTTCTGGATCGTTCCGAACGCTTCCTCGCCGTTTTTGAGGATAAGGACGTCCCACTTGTGAACGCGTTCGATTTCGTCGACGACGGCCTTGTATTTTTCCGCTTCGGTGCGGTAAATCAAGTCCGGCTTGCAAATGCGTTGAACCGGGCGGTTCGGCGGAATCGCGAGAACGTCGAGTTTGTAAATCTTCCAGAACTCGCTCGCTTCGGTCATCGCGGTACCGGTCATCCCGCCGATTTTGTCGTAAAGTTTGAAGAAGTTTTGCAGCGTGATCGTCGCCAACGTGCGGTTTTCTTCCTTAACGCGAACGCCTTCCTTCGCTTCGACCGCTTGGTGCAGACCGTCGCTCCAGGTGCGCCCCTCCATCAAGCGCCCGGTAAAGTCGTCGACGATAACGATTTCGCCGTCTTTGACGACGTAGTTGACGTCGCGCTTGTACAGGTAACGCGCTTTCAAGGCGTTGTCGATCAAGTGCGGCCAATGCATGTTCCCGACCGTGTAGAAGCTCTCGACGCCGGCCAAACGCTCGGCGCGGCGGACGCCTTCGTCGGTCAGGTTCGTCGTGTGGTCTTTTTCGTCGACCTTAAAGTCGACGTCTTTCACCAACTGCGCCGCGAGGCGGTCGGCGGCGATGTATTTCGACAAGTCGTCGCGCGCCGAACCGGCGATAATAAGCGGCGTCCGCGCTTCGTCGATAAGGATGTTGTCGACTTCGTCGATGATGGCGTAATGCAAGCGCCCTTGCGACTGTTGCGCGTCCGGCGGGAAATTCGAGTCGGCGCGGCGAGCGTAACGCATATTGTCGCGCAGGTAGTCGAACCCGAACTCGTTGTTCGTGCCGTACGTAATGTCGCAAGAATAAGCCTTTTGGCGGTCGGCGGTCGACATATTGCTCTGAATCGAACCGACCGTCAAACCGAGCGACATATAGAGCGGCCCCATCCACTCCATGTCGCGGCGCGCCAAATAGTCGTTGACCGTAACGACGTGAACGCCCTTCCCTTCGAGCGCGTTGAGGTACGCCGGAAGGGTCGCGACGAGCGTTTTCCCTTCGCCCGTCATCATTTCGGCGATCTTGCCTTCGTGAAGCGCGCACCCGCCGATCATCTGCACGTCGTAGTGGCGCAAGCCCAAGACGCGACGCCCGGCTTCGCGGCAGACGGCGAACGCTTCTTCGAGCAAATCGTCGAGCGTTTCGCCGGCGGCGAGGCGCTTGCGGAAGAGGAACGTTTGTTCGCGCAACTCTTCGTCGCTCATCGCTTGATATTTCGGCTCGAGCCCGTTGATCGCCTCGACGCGCGGCTGAATTTTCTTCAGCGCTCGCGCGTTCGACGAACCGAACAACGACGTGATTCTATTTTCCATCCAACGCGAGACGCCGCCGAAAAAATCGCCGACGCCCTCAAGGGAATCTTGCAAATCCATATTAAACCGATTTCCGCTGGTTTTCCGACGCGCGCCGTCGTCGGACGTTCGAAAATTCGCAACGTCGCCGAAACCGCCGTCGGGCGTCTAATAATCAAAAGGTCGCCGACGCGCTCGCCAAATTCGACGCGGAACGTTTTCGCCGTTCTCGCCGCCCGCAAACGCGCCCTCTTTTCGACGGAAATTTTGCCGCGAATTTTCGGCTCCGTCCAAAAAGAGAAAAAACTTTAATAATTTTACCTTTTTTAGGCGCAAAGGTCAAGGTCTCGTTTCGACAAATCCGGCGTCTTCCTCATTTTCGACTAAAAAAAACGCGACGCCGAAACCTCGACGCCGCGTTTTTCTCATTTTTGCCCCGTTATCGACCGTTCGGAAACGCCCGGCAAACGCCGAGCGTTCCGTCGTTCGGTCGACTTAAACTCCGCTCAGAAGTCCCAATTCTCGGTCGAGAAGAGGTAATCGAGCGTTTCCGCTTCCTCGATCTTGTCGTCGCCGCGACCGGCTTCGCGCTTGATCTTGACTTGGTCGGCGGCGAGAATCGAGTAGAGGTTCGCGCCGTCGACGTCCATCGTCGCGGAGTCTTGCGCCAAGGCGAACGCGTCGTCGCCGAGCGTGTCGTAAAGGTTCGCGACCAGTCTGCCTTCTTCGGAACCGAAAACGGCGACGTTCGAGAAGCCGTTCAGCTTGCGAGCGAAGGAACCGTTCGAGAGGGTCGCTTGGTTCGCGCGTCCGTCGAACGTATTCAAACCGGAACCGGCGAAGAGCGAAGCGCGGTCGGCGCCGCCGTTCCCGAAGACGTTCGTCGTATTGAAACCGGTCGTCTTGAGAACCGTTCCGGCGGCGTAAACCATTTCGGTCTTCGTCGCGTCGGCGAGAAGCGAATCGTCGCCGCGCGAACCGTAAACGTTCGCGGTCGCGACGCCGGCGCCCTTGGCTTCGACCGTTTCGAAACCGAACGCGACAAGCGTCGATTTCGCGGTCGAGGCGACGACGACGTTTTCGGAAGCGTTGAGCGCGGTCGCGCCGTCGATCGTCGCGACGTCGTTGCCGGCGCCGCCGTCGACGCGAACGGTCGCGAAGTTCGCCAACGCGACTCCGTTCGTCGCGACGGTCGTCGCGGTCGCGGAGACGACGTCGTCGCCGTCCGTTCCGATCAACGCGGCCGACGCTTTGCCGCCGCCGAGCGCCGAAACGGTCGCGAAGTTCGTCGCGGTCAACGCGAAACCGTTCGCGGCGGTCGCTTTCGCGGCGGTCGCGGACAGTTCGACGTAATCGCCCGCCGCGGTCGCGCTAATTTCGAGCGCGCCGACGCCGTCGAGATTCGCCGCTTCAAGGTTCGTCGCGAGAACCGAGATCGCGCCGTTAACGCGAACCGTTCCGTTCGTCGCGTCGACTTTGACCGCGTTGGAAGCGGCCGACTTGTAAACGATCGAGTCGTCGCCGTCGAGACCGTCGATAACGATCGCGGTCGTTCCGGTCGGGACGGTTTGCGTCTTGCCGTTGATCTTGATCGAAACGGCGCCCTTAGCGTTCGTTTCAACGACGATTTGGTCGTCGCCGTTCGTTCCGTTCAGTTTCAAGGTCGTCGAAACGCCGGAACCCGCGGCGACGAGTTCGCCGGAATCGACCGGACGGTAGAAGCCGTTCGAACCGCTTTGTTTCGCGGCGTCCGCCGTAAAGCGTTCCGACTTCGAGGAAACGATCGTCGCGTCGCCGGTTTCCGTAGCCGAACCGCCCGCCGAAATCAGCTTGTAGAACGTCGAGTACGGGCCGATGTACGCGTCGCCGGTTTCTTCGTTGTTGTCGTTGTTATTATTGTTGTTATTATTGTGAGTGTTATTATTGTCCGTCGCGCCCTCTTCGTCTTCGATCGCTTCGCCGGCGTTCAGGTTCGGGCCCTGCCACGCGACGACGAATTTCGGCGCGAGAACGCCGTCGACGAGTTCCCAGTCGAAGACCGCGACGCTCGGGTCGGTTTGGTAACCGGCGGTCGTTCCGTTAAGAACGAATTCGCCTTCGTTCGCGCCGACGACGGCGCCGAGCGCGAGGCGTTCGTTCGCGACGTTGACCGGTTGTCCCGCGGCGTTGAAGGCGCGGACGCAAATTCCGTCGTCGTGGCGATCTTCGCGGAGATCCGGGTCGTAGTTGAACTCTTCCGCGTCGAACGAAGTCCAAGCGAAGACGACGCCGTCTTTGTTCGCGTCGACGGACGGTTGGTGTTGACGGTGCGCGGTCGTCGTGTTAACCCGCGCTTCGCCGGTCGTTCCGAGGAAGTTCGCGGAGGAACCGTCGGCGTTGTAAGCGCGAGCGTAAATATCGGCGCCGTTCGCTTGCGTTTGGTCGGAAACCCAAACGACGTAGTATTTGCCGGCGTCGGGGCCTTCGTCGACGATCGCGATTTGCGGCGTGTATTGTCCGCGCGTCGTCGTGTCGTTGACGCGGGTTTTGCCGGCGGTTTCCTCGACGACGTACTCGCCGCCGACGTAATTCGCGACGAACGAACGTTGGTAAATTTCGCGGGTCAGGGTAACCGGGTCGGCGACCGTCCAAGCGACGACGTATTGCAGTTTGCCGTCGACCATCGCGCTTTCGACGTCGAAGGTTTCGACCGATTGATCGCCGTTTTCGGCGACGGTGAAGACTTCGCTCTTTTGTTCGCCGTTAACGTCGTAGTAAACGCCGCAGACCTTGTCCGCGCCTTCGCGGGTCGTCGAACCTTGGATCCACGTAATGAGAACCAATCCGGTCGCTTCGTTAATTTGAACGTCGGTGTTCCAGCAACGAATGCCTTTGCGTCCGGCGATTTGGACTTGCTTGGCTTGCGCCGCGCCGCCCGGGTAGAAACGAGCGCACACGCCGTTGAGGGCGTCGTCGCTTTCGCCGACCCACGCGACGACGTAGCTGCCGCTTTCGGTCAACGCGATATCCGGGTGGATTTGGTTGCCGATCGAGTAGGTGTTGACGCGGGTTTCGACGCCGTCGGCGGTTCCGTCGGCGTTGAAATGACGCATCACGATATCGGATTGAATGCGATACGTCGTTCCGTCGATCGTAACCGTTTCGTAGAAGCCGTAAGCCTCGGAAGTTTCGTCGTCGGACGTTCCGTTATTGTTGTTATTATTGCCGTTTCCGGTCGTTCCGAGTTCGTACAGAACTTGCGATTCGGTAACGATGATGAAACCGTCTTGGTTCGAAACGACGACCGGGTCGCCGTTGCCGCCGAGCGCGCCGAGGTAAGCTTCGACGTCGGTTTCCGGAATGCGCTCGTCGTCGTTGTCGCTCGCCGCGACGCCGACGTTGAAGCGCACCGTGAAGGCGCCGCCCGACTCGCCGTCGTAATCGCCGTCGAGACGGTTTTTGAACGCGTCGCCGACCTCGTCGGAAAGAGTAACGGCGTAGGTTCCGTCCGGAAGCGGTTTGCGGAAAATAATCACCAACTCGTAGGAGTTCGTGCGCGTTTCGCTGGAGGAAACGTAATATTTTTCGCCCGTTTCCGCTTCGAGGTTGCGAACGTAATCTTCGACGAGCGTCGAGGCGTTGTAACCGTAAACAATGTCGGCGATATAGTCGCTCGTAACCTTTTGACCGTTATGCGTCATCGACCAGTTGCCGAAATTCAAAACGCTTCTGATCGAATCGAGTTCTCTCGATTTCGCGTCGCTGTAAGCGTACAGGTCGTCGGCGTCGAACGAGTCGTTCTTGATCGCCGTATTCATTTGCGCCGAGTACATATATTCGCTGAACGAATACACGAGCGCGGTCGGAGCGTAACCGGTCGCGAACGTAACGTTGTTGTTGTACAACGAAACTTGCAGCTCTTCGCCGGCGGCGTTTTGGTAGGCCGCGTTGGCGCGAACGACGTACGGCGGAATATCGTCTTCCGGAAGCGTCAGAGCGCGCATACGAACGACCGCTTCGACGTTTTCGCGCGGTTCCGAAAGGTCGGTCCACACGAAGACCATATCGCCGTTCGCGTCGACGGCGACGGAGCCGCCGAGTTGGTCTTTGTCGTATTCGTAGTAATCGTCGCGAGTAACGCGGAATTCCGATCCGATCGCTTTTTCTTCGAGCGGCGTGATTTCGACCGGTTCGGTTTCGGCGTCGTTATCGTTATTGTTGTTGTCGTCGTTCGTCGTTCCGCCGGTCGTCGTTCCGAGTTCCACTTCGATCGGCTCGCCTTCGACGAGTTCGTAACGGCGCGCGTAAATACCGTAATTATCGGCGACGTCGGAATTTTCGTCGTTCGACGGGTCTTGGTAGCTTTCGTACGCGACGACGAAATCGCCATTCGAAGCCATCGCGACTTGCGAATGGATTTGATCGTAAGCGGTGTACTCGTTGACTTGGAAAACGCCGCCGCCGTAAGTGAGCGAGTTTTCCGGGTCGCTGGCGAAGACTTGCCCGAAGACGCCGCCGAGACCGTTGTTCGACGCGCCGGTGAGGGCGTCGCCGTTGCCGTCTTGGTTGTACCCCGTCCAAGTGATAACGAAGTTGCCTTCGGAATCCATCGCGACGCTCGACCAAATTTGGTTGCCGCGCGTCCAAGCGTCGTCGAGGGTCGTGAGCGTTTCGTCGTCTTCGTCGGCGTTCGCGTTATCGTCTTCTT
>JAFSFF010000022.1 GCA_017435375.1 Thermoguttaceae bacterium | reverse complement strand
CGTGTGCGCGACCTTCTCGATCGACTCTTCGACGACCGGCGCGTTTTCTTGCGCGTAAGCGACTTTAACGCCCGGCGGGAAGAATTTCGACATTTCTTCGACGCGTTTTTTGACTTCTTTCGTCGTTTCCAAAACGTTCGCCCCGGCGGCCAAACGCAACGCCAACCCGCAACCGGAGTAGGCTTTGGCGATCGTTTCGCCGGTTTCCGGGTCTTCGGCAACGGCGCCGACGCGAGCGCTAAAGCCGTATTTTTCGCGCCCGAGTTCGAGATCGGCGACGTCCGAAAGGCGGACTTGCGAACCGTCCGGATTCGTGCGAATCAAGATGTTTTCAAACTGCTCTTTCGACGTCATACGGCTCGTCGCGACCATCGTCGCGGTGAATTGCGCGCCGTCGACGGTCGGGTCGCCCGCGAGACGCCCGGCGGAAACTTGGACGTTTTGCTCTTGCACCGCGGCCAAAACGTCTTGCGGAGTCATATTGTAACTGCGGAGTTTGTCCGGCTTGAGCCAAACGCGCATCCCGTACTGACCGCCGAAAACTTGGATATAACCGACGCCGTCGACGCGCCCGAGCGGTTCTTTCAGCGTCGATTCGATAAGGTCGCCCAAGTCGCTTTCGTCCATCGAACCGTCTTCGCTGTAGAGCGTGACGATGAGGAAGAAGTTGATCTGTTGTTTGTCGACGCTCATCCCCTGCGCTTGGACTTCCGCCGGAAGAAGCGGGGTCGCGAGCGACAGTTTGTTCTGCACCTGAACCTGCGCGATGTCCGGGTCGGTTCCTTGCTCGAACGTGAGGATGATTTCGAAAATACCGTTCGAAGCGCTCGACGAGTCCATATAACGGTAGCCGTCGAGCCCGGTCATTTGTTGCTCGACAATTTGGACGACGGAGTCGCGGATCGTGTCGGCGGACGCGCCCGGGTAGAACCCGTTGATCGCGATCGCCGTCGGCGCGACGTTCGGATACTGCGAAATCGGCAGACCGACGATCGCCAGCGCCCCGGCCAACATGATCAAGATCGCGACGACCCAAGCGAAAATAGGTCGTTCAATGAAAAAATGAGACACTTTTCACCTCCGTCGCAATTATTCGGCTTGTTCCGGCGCTTCGGCTTGAACCGGCGCGGCTTCGGCGGCGGGCGCTTCGGCTTGCCCGGCTTGTTCGTAGTCGCGAATCATTTCGACGTCGGTCGCTTCGGTCGGCGCGACTTCGGCGCCTTGGCTAATGAACTGAACGCCTTCGACGACGATACGGTCGCCCGGTTCGAGCCCGGATTCGACGACCGCCGTATTGCCGAGCGTTCGTTCCGAAACGATCGGACGTTGCGTCGTTTTGTTTTCCGCGTCGACGACCCAAACGAACGGTTCGCCCTTGGCGTTGCGGAAGACGCCTTGTTGCGGAACGAGAATCCCGTTCGGACGGGAACCGTAAGTAACGAACGCGCGAACGAACATCCCCGGCAGAAGAGCGCCGTTCAGGTCTTTCCAATTCGGGTTCTCGAAGACCGCGCGGACGGCGACCGTCCCGACCGACGCTTCGACGGCGTTGTCGACGCGTTCGATTTTTCCGTTCAACGGATAGCGCGTTCCGTCTTCGAGTTCGATTTCGACCTTCGCGCCTTGGAAATAGGGGCAAAGTTCTTCGCCTTCTTGCGGGTGGAGCGTCCCGAGGGCCGACGCGACCGACGGTTTCAAGTCGACGTAAATTTTGTCGATTTGTTGAATCGTCGTCATCGCGAGCGGTTGACCGGTCGAGACGAGCGCGCCTTCGGTAACTTGCGAGAAACCGACGCGGCCGGAAATCGGCGCTTCGACGCGGCAGTATTCGATGTTCAAGTCGGCGAGCGCGAAGTCGGCTTGCGCGGTCGCGAAGGAGTTGGCCGTCGTGTCGGCGTCTTGTTGGCTCGTCGCGTTTTTGTCGACCAAGCTCGTAACGCGGGTGTTTTGCTTCGTCCAGAAGTCGACTTGCGCTTTCGCTTTCGCGCGGTTTTGGACGTAAATGCGGTCGTCGATTTGATAAAGTTGCTGTCCTTCCTCGACCGCGGAACCTTCTTCAAATTTGCGTTCCAAGACGATTCCGCTAACCTGCGGGCGCACTTCCGCGACGTTGTAAGCCGCGGTGCGTCCCGGGAGTTCGAGAATCAACGGAACCGCTTCCGTTTTGACGGTGTAAACGCCGACTTGCGGAATTTGCGGGGCGGCCGATTGAACGTCCGGCCCGGCGGCGGCCGCTTCGTCTTTTTTCAAACCAAGTTTAACCAACGTCGAGTCGAGTTGTTCGCAACCGGAAAACGCGACGAGAGCGGAGCAAACCGCGACGGCGCAAATCGGCAAACGCGAAGACGACGAGAAACGACGCCCGACGGCGCCGAAACGAAACGCTTGCATTTTCTTCTCAATTATTCTTAACGGGAACCGCTTTAAAGCGGCGATTTGGGTAAAGCGGGCGTCCGTCGCGCAACGTCGAAAGAAGCAAACTGGAAAACGAGCGAAGGAGCCGCCACCGGTAGAATTTTATCTATTATCGCCGACTTTCGCCGCTCGTCAAGGAGGGGAGGAAACGGAAAAAACGACGTTTGGAGCGACTTTTCCGCCGTCGCCCCTTAAAATCGGAGCGTCGCGGCGAACGAAAAAATTACTCTTAAGTACGCGAACGATTGCGATTTATTACCGCGAAACGTTTTTTTTCAAAAATAAAGAAAAAATTTCTTCTCGCGTTCGTTTAGGGCCTTCCCTTGGTCGCGGCGCGTTTTTTGATATAATTAATATAGACGGTCGCGACGCCGCGTTCCCGTTTTTTCCTTTTGTCGTTCGTTTGTTCCCCGTCGTTTTTCCTTTTTTTTCGCCCGCCCGCCGACTTGCCGCGATGTCCGCCGACGCTTTAACCGACCGCATTTACCAAACGCTCGCCGACGCGTTCGGCTATCGAACGTTCCGCCCTTACCAAGAGGAAATCGTCCGCGCTCTCCTCGACCGCCGCGACGTTTTCGCGGTGATGCCGACCGGCGGCGGAAAGTCGCTTTGCTATCAGCTCCCCGCGCTCCTGACGCCCGGCGTCTGCGTCGTCGTCAGTCCCCTTTTATCGCTGATGAAAGACCAAGTCGACGCGGCGCAAAAGAACGGCATCTGCGCCGCGACGTTAAACTCGACGACCTCGCTCGCGGAACTGCGCGACATTTACGCTTCCGCCGACCGCCGAACGCTCGACTTGCTTTACGTCTCGCCGGAGCGGTTCAACACGCCGCGCTTCCAAGAGTTTTTGAAGTCGGTCGAACTCGGTTTTTTCGCCGTCGACGAAGCGCACTGCATCTCGCAATGGGGACACAACTTCCGCGCCGACTACCTCGAACTCGGTCAAATCGCCGACCTCTTCCCAAATTGCCCGATCGCCGCCTTCACCGCGACCGCGACCGACCGCGTTTCGGAGGACGTGCAAACGCTCCTGAAACTCCGCGACCCGTTTTGCGTCCGCGCGTCGTTCGACCGACCGAACCTTTTTTATCAAATCGCTTACAAAGAGGATTTCGACCGCCAACTCCTCGACTTTCTCCGGGAAATGCCGGACGAATCGGGCGTCGTTTACCGCTCGACGCGCAAAAACGTCGAGAAGACCGCCGAATTCTTGCGCAAACAGGGCTTCAAAGCGGAGGCGTATCACGCCGGGCTGACCGACGCGGAGCGGGCCCGCGTTCAAGACGCGTTCGCCAACGACGAGACGCCGATCGTCGTCGCGACGGTCGCTTTCGGGATGGGAATCGACAAATCGAACGTCCGTTTCGTCGTTCACGGCGACTTGCCGAAAGACGTCGAAAGCTATTACCAAGAAACGGGCCGAGCCGGTCGCGACGGCGCCCCGGCGCGCTGTCTCCTCGTGTACGGTTATCAAGATATTGCGATTCACCGCAGTTTTCTCGACGACTACCAAGACCCGGAGGCTCGCGACGCCGCGTCGCGACGTTTGAACGAAATGGTCGCTTTCGCCGAGAAGGACGGCTGTCGACGCGCCAACTTTCTCCGCTATTTCGGCGAAACGTATATCCCGCCGAACTTTAACGCCGACGAAAACGGTTCGGACGCAGCCGACGCCGCGTCGCCCGAAAGCGCGTCGAAAAGCGGTTGCGGTTGCGGCGGTTGCGACTATTGCGTCGGTTCGGTTCGCCGGGTCGACGCGACGGTCGACGCTCAAAAGGCGCTTTCGGCGATGCAGCGCACCGGGAACGCGTTCGGCGTCGGGCATATCGTCGACGTGTTGATCGGCGCCCGAACGGAAAAGATCGAGCGTTTCGGACACGACCGCTTGCCGACGTTCGGCGTCGGAGCCGACCGCGACAAAACGTATTGGCGTTACTTGATTTCCGCGTTGTTGACGCAAGGAATCGCCGAACTCGACCCGACGAAAAACTTCCCGATACCGCGCGTTACCCGACTCGGTTGGGACGTGATGCGCGGCCAACGTTCGGTAAAAATCGTCGAGCGTCCGACCGGCAAAAAGAAAAAGACGACGTCGCGTCGCTCCGGCGGCTCGTCGACGCTCTCAACCGCAGGCGGCGCAAGCGTTTCGTTCAACTCGGCGTCGGCGAACCCTTACTCGAAAAGCTCGCTTTCTCCGCGCGACCGTCGCTTGTTCGAAGAGTTGCGCGCGTTGCGTTTGCAGATCGCTAAAGACGAGAACGTCCCGCCTTACGCCGTTTTTAGCGACAAGACGCTCGTCGACATGACGTACCTGAAACCGGAGACGGACGGCGAATTTTTAGACGTTTCCGGCGTCGGCGTCAAGAAACTGGAAAATTACGGCTACGAATTTATGCAAGCGATCCGAAAATTTTTAGAGGAAAACCCGAAATAACCGCCGCGCGTCGTTCTCTACAAACGCAATGCTTGCAATATTTTACCACCAACGAAGCGACACAACGTAACAGACTCGCGTTTCATCCGTTTCGTCGGTTTGCCCCTTATTTTTTCAACGCGGCGCCCGACGCGCTTAAAAAACAAAATTGGCGCCCGTTCCCCAAGAAAACGAGCGCCGTTCGAGAAAATTTCGCGCGTCAAAAGCGTTAACGCCTTATTTTACTTCGCTTCGAGCGTTATTTTGCCGATTTTATACCGGCGCGACGCG
>JAFSFF010000193.1 GCA_017435375.1 Thermoguttaceae bacterium | reverse complement strand
TGGTCGAATACGGTCGCGACGTCGTCTTTTTCCTCGACTCGCTGACGCGGCTAACCCGCGCTTGGAACCTCGAAACCGCATTTCGACGAGCTGACGCCCGCCCTTCCGACCGAACGCGTCGACGCCGACGCGCCCGGCGCCGACCTCGACTTGCGTCTCTTCAACTTGCTCGCGCCCCTTGGGTTCGGCGGTCGCGGTCTTCTCGTCAGTCCGCCGCGCGCCGGGAAAACGACCTTTATTCAAAAAGCGGCGGAAGCGGTTCTCGCCGACAATCCGGAAGCGTTCGTCTTCGTCGTTTTGATCGACGAACGCCCGGAAGAGCTGCTCGATATGGAGCGGCGACTGCGCGGCCCGCGTTGCGAAGTCGTCGGCGCGACCTTCGACGAAACGGCGGCGCGGCACGTTCAAGTCGCCGAAATCGCGTTGGAAAAGGCGAAGCGAATGGTCGAATACGGTCGCGACGTCGTCTTTTTCCTCGACTCGCTGACGCGGCTAACCCGCGCTTGGAACCTCGAAACCGCCGCCGCGACCCTCGCGCCGCCGACGCCCGGCGTCCTCGACCCGACCGCTCTCTTGCGCGCGAAAAAATATTTCGGGTCGGCTCGCAACGTCGACGGCGGCGGCTCCTTGACGCTCGTCGCGACGGCGCGCCTCGACGAAAACGGCGGCCCGGACGCCCAAATTCTCGAAGAGTTTAAAGGCGCCGGCAACTGGGAAGTTTGGCTCGACCGTTCCCTCGCTGAAAAGCGCGTTTGGCCGGCCCTCAACGTCGTCAAAAGCGGCGCGAATTGGGAAAACTCGGTCGGCGACGACGAAAAAACCGAGAAAATCGCCGCGCTCCGCCGCCGCTTAGCCGCGATGGAATCGGTCGAAGCGATTCAATTTTTACGCGAAAAATTGTCCGAAACGGCGACGAACGCCGAATTTCTCGCTTCGATCGACCCGAAAATGTTTTAGCGTCCCGACGCGTTAAAACCGTTCGAATCGGCGCGACCGTTAAATTTAACGCCGCGCCGACGCGACGCCGATATTATCGCTAAAATCGTTCCAACCGGACGCCGAGTTCCGCTCGCGTCCGGCGTCGGGCCCCCTTGCCGCTCGACGCGTTTCGGTTAAAATAAGACCGACGGCGTTTCGACGGCGGTCGTTTTCCCGTCGACGCGTTTCTCTCGGGCGGCTCGTTTCGCTTTGTCTCGCTTCGTTCGAGTCGAGCGGAGCGCGTTAGGTCGTTAAATTCCGCCTCGTTTCCCCGCCCCTTTATTCCCTTCCCCCACCCAACGAACCCGCTCGAAAAGAACGAAGAACCGAAATGACCGAATACGAAGGATACGTTTGCGCGCCCGGCGACGCCGGTAAAATCGCGATCATCGTCGCCCGTTTCAACCAAACGATCACCGAAAAGCTCCTCGAAGGCGCGCTCGCGAAACTCCGCGAACATATGGTCGCGGAAGACCAAATCTCGGTCGTTCGCGTCCCGGGTTGTTTTGAAATCCCGACGATCGCCGAGCGTTTCGCGAGCGACGAAGATTATATCGCCGTTATCTGCTTAGGTTGCGTCATTAAGGGCGAAACGTCGCACGACGAACACATCAACCGCGCCGTCAGCTCTCAGCTCGCTCGCATCGGCGCCGAATACGGGATTCCGGTCATTTTCGGCGTCCTCACCTGCAACTCCGTCGAGCAAGCGTTGGCCCGCAGCGGTCAGCTCGAAGTTACGAAAGATAAAGCGGTCGACGTTCAACCCGGCAACAAAGGCTCCGAAGCCGCCGAAGCCGCGCTCGAAATGATCGACCTCCTCGGCAAGCTCCCGGAACTCAAATACGAAGACGACGAAGACGACGATTTCGCCGCCGAGTCGATCGAACGCAACGCCGCCCGATACGCTCGCGGCGACTTCGAACCGGTCGACGTCAACCCGGACGACTTGATCGAAATCGACGACGATGACGAGGAAGACGGCGGCGATTGGTTCTTCCGCGGCGGCGACTTCGCTCGCAAATCGGACGCTCCGTCCGGCAAACGCGACGGCGGCGACCGTCGCGGCGGTTCCGGCGGCTCCAAACCGGCGAAAAAAGGCGGTTTCGGCGGCGGCAAACCGGCGAAAAAAGGCGGCTTCGGCGGCTCCAAATCGGGCGGCAAAGACGGCGGTAAAAAGTTCGGCGGCAAAAAATTCGGCAAATAATCGACGCCGGGATTAAAACGTTCCCCTTTCCGCCTCGACCGACGCCCGGCCCTCGCGACGTTTCGCGCCGATAATCCTCGAACGTTTCGCAAACCGGGCGCCGCGTCGCGTTTTTAACGAAACGACAAGAAACAATGACCGACAATAAACTTAGCGTTTACAAACTCCGCTCTTTCGGGCGCCTCGTCGCGTTCCAAGCGGCTTACCAAGAAGAACTCAACCCCGGTTCGACCGAGCGAAATTGGGCCGACAACGATCCGTTCGCCGAAACGCTCGACGCGTTCTGCGTCGAAACCGAAACGCGTTTGACCGGCGCCGAACGCGCCGAAGCGCTCGATTTCGCCCGCCGCCTCTTCGAAGGTTACCGCGACCGCCGCGTCGAAATCGACTCGGCTCTCGACGCCGCGTTGACGAACCGAACGCTTTCCCGCGTCGACGTCGTCGCCCGCTGCATTTTGCGCGTCGCCGCTTATGAAATCCGTTTCATTAAAACGCCGAAAGCGGTCGTCATTTCGCAAGCGCTCGAACTCGGCAAAAAGTTCGGCGAAAAGGAAACGACGCGCTTCCTGAACGGCGTTCTCGACCAAATCGACGCTTAAAAGCCGCGCCGCTCGTCGACGCGCCGTTCGAAGGCGTTTCCGAAATCCCAACGAAATAAGGAGAACGACGATGACTCAAACGACGAATCGACTCGGCGGCCCGTCGCGCCGTTTCGCGCGAAAACGCCTCGCTCCGTTCGCGACGACGGTCGCTTGGAGCGCCGCCCTCGCTTGCGCGGTCGTCGCGACGGCGCAAGACGCGGCGGTTTCGGCGTCCTCCTCTTCCCACCGACCGGCGCAAGAGGCGGCGACGCCCTCCGAAACGACGGCGACGAACGACGTCGTCTCGCGTTTCGCGCCGCTCGACCGCGCTTATATTTCGTTCCGAATTTCCGGCGGCGTTTGGGAAGACGAACGACGTTTCGCCGACCTCCTCGACCTTTTCGACAAACACCCCGGCGCGACCGACGAAATCACCTTCTTCACCGAGCAAACGCACTCGCCGCCGACCGTCGAAGCGTTTGAAAAACGGCTCAAAATTCTTAAAATCCGAATGGCGGAGGCAAAGCGGCGCGGTTACCGAACCGGACTCAACATCCTCTGCACGATCGGACACCATCCGGAGTCGATGAAAACGGCGATCGGGCCGGAGTACCCGCGTTGCTTGACGCTCGACGGCAAAATCGCCGAAGCGACGCTCTGCATGAACCAGCCGATTTTCCGGGAGCGCGTTCGCCGCGTTTACGCCGCGATGGCGCGCTCCGGGGCCGATTACCTTTGGATCGACGACGACGTCCGCGCCGGACATTGGCTCGACTCCGCCGGAAACGCCGGCAACGTCTGCTTTTGCGACCGCTGTATGGAGGGAATCTCCGCCAAACTCGGCGCGCCGACGACGCGCGAAGAACTCGCGTCGCGGATGAGCGACCGCGCCGTTCGAGCGAAGGTTCGCGAGTTCAACTCCGATTCGATCGACGCTCTTTTCGCGCTGATCGAAGAGACGGTTCACGCGGAAAAACCGGGCCTTCCGCTCGGCTTCATGACGGGCGAGCGTTACGCCGAAGGATACGACTTCGCGCGTTGGGCGAAAACGCTCGCCGGACCGGAAAACGCGCCGGTTTATTGGCGGCCCGGCGGCGGCTTTTATTCGCAAGACCCGATCGGCGCGATGACGGCGAAATCGGACGAGATCGCCCGCCAAGTCGCGACGCTTCCGCCGGAGGTTCGCGTTATCGAGTCGGAAATTGAAAACTTCCCTTACGCGCCGCTCCAAAAGGCGCGCCGAATCGTCGCTTTGGAAGCGACCTGCCACCTCGCGGCGGGCTGTTCCGGCGCGGCGTTCAACGTCGTTACGATGAACCGCGAGCCGGTCGCCGATTACGAACCGTTGATCGCGGAACTGGCGCGCCGTCGTCCGTTCTTCGACGCGGTCGTCCGCGCGCTCGGTCGCAAACCGCTAATCGGCGCTTTCCCGACTTGGAACCCGACCGACTTCGACCTTCCGAACGGCAACCCGACGCCGCAAACGGTCGGCGCGCTCGCGGAAGTCGGAATCCCGCTGACGTTCGAGCAAACCGACGCGCCCCTTGCGTTCTCGACGGCGGCTTACCTCGAAACGCTCTCCCGCGACGAAGCGCTCGACCTCCTTTCGCGGGGGCTTTATCTCGATATTTGGGGCGTTTGCCGACTCAACAATCCGGAGACGGTCGACCTCGTCCGTTACACCGGAATCGAATGGGAGGGCGAGCGCGCCGTCGACTCGATCGAGGTTTACTCGGACGATCCGATCAACGGCGAGTTCGCCGGAATTGAGCGCGACCAACGCCAATCGTTTTGGCGCGACCGCGCTTATTCGCTCCGTTTGAGCGACCCGGCGGCCCGTTCGCTCGCGCGGCTCGTCGATTATACCGGCAAAACGACGGCGGCGTCGAGCGCGGCGATCTTCGAAAACGAACTCGGCGGGCGCGTTTCGGTCGCCGGCTATCACCCTTGGAATTATTTCCATTCGCGACCTAAAGCGACGCAAGTCAAGCGGTTGGCGCGTTGGCTGTCGAACGACCGTCTTTGCGGTTGGGTCGACTCGTTCGACCGAGCCCGTCTTTGGGTTCGCGCCGACGAAACCGGCGAGCCCGACGCGGCGCTCTTCCTGAACGCAACGTACGACGCCGCCGAACGTCCGGTTCTCGCCCTCCGAACCGACGCCGAAAGCGCGACCGTTCTCGACCGAAACGGCAAAAAAACGGTCGTTCCCGCGTCGGAGCCGGACGGCCCTTACCGCCGCTTCGAACTGCCGGAAGTCGAGCCTTGGGACGCGGTTCTCGTCGTTCTCGACTAACCGCCGACGGCCGAACCGGAAAAGTCGTCCGAAGCAACCGACAAAAACGTTAAAATCGTCAAAAAATCTCGGCGTTCCTTGGCGCAAACTGGCGCCGATTAACATTATATGAAAAACGGGCAAATAAATGGGGTTTTTCGATAAAATCAAAAAGGGACTTGGGCGCACCGTTCAAGTCTTGCAAACGGACGTTCGCGACCTCTTCAAGCAAGAAGGCCGGCTCGTCGACGCGGAGTTTTTGGACGAACTCTTCGAAACGCTCGTCCGAACCGATATGGGCGTCGACGCGGCCCGCGAAGCGACCGACGAAATTAAGGAACAATTCCGCGGCCGCGTTGTTAAAAGAGAAGAGTTGATCGACGCGGTCAAGGCGAAGCTCAAAGCGCTGATGGCGCAAGACGCGCCGCCGATTCGGTTCGCGCAATCCGGCCCGACGGTCGTTCTCTTCTGCGGCGTCAACGGAAGCGGCAAAACGACGAGCATCGCGAAACTGACGAAAGCGATGAGCGACGCCGGAAACAAAATCGTTCTCGGAGCGGCGGACACCTTCCGCGCGGCGGCGGTCGACCAACTGAAAATCTGGGCGGGCCG
>JAFSFF010000192.1 GCA_017435375.1 Thermoguttaceae bacterium | reverse complement strand
GTTCCGATTCTTCTTTGAAGACTTTCACCACTTCGTCGAGATTTTTGTTCGATTCGGCGAGCGTTTTCCCTTCCGGCGCGACGTCGCGGTCGTGGAAGGAGTAATATTGGAAACCGCATTTTTCGAGGAATTCAAAGAAGACGCGAGCGCGGTTTTGAGCGTTTTCGATCGATTCGGAACCGTCGTCCCAAGGACGCGACATCGTGGCGGCGCCGAACGGGTCGGAACCGGTCATCCGCATCGTGTGCCAGTAGGCGCAGGAGAAGCGGAGCCATTCCTTCATCGGCTTCCCTTCGACGAGTTCGTCGGCGTTGTAATGCCGGAGCGCGAGCGGATTGGTCGAATCGGGCCCTTCGTATTTAATTTTATTGATTTCCGGGAAAGCGGCCATTTACGTTCTCCTAATTAATTAACGCGCGTTTTAAATATAAACGCTTAACTATGCGAAGTCCTTAAGATAAACGTCGCCGGGTCGCCGAACGTTTCCGCTCGCCGACGGCGTCTTCGACTTAACGAATTGAAAGACGTCGCGAATATTAACGACGCGCCTCGAACCGGTCGATTCGCGTTTTTTCTATTTTACTCGAATTCGCGCTCAATTAAAAGAAGAAGTTTGGAAATTTTTTCGTTTTTCCGCAAAAAAACCGTCGCCGGAGCCCCTACAAACGCGCAAAAGCCCGCCGACGTTCTTCGCTCGGGCAAAAAACGTCGCGACGGGCTCTCCGCGCTTTCCTATCGTTCGCTCGACGTCGAATATTCGACTCGTCTCGCGCCGGGGCTCGGTCGACGCCGACCTCAGCCAATAACGCCTTTAGTCTTCAAGAAGAAGATGACTTCGTCGGCGAGTTCGTCGGCGGAGCATTCGGACGCGTCGAGTTCAAGATCGGGACGAAGCGGCGCTTCGTAGGGATCGTCGACGCCGGTAAAACCTTTCAATTCGCCGGCGCGCGCTTTTTGGTACAGGCCTTTCGGGTCGCGTTGTTCGCAGACTTCGATCGGCGTTTTGACGTAAATTTCGTAGAAATCGGTCGACGCCATCGTTTCGCGAACGCGGTCGCGGTCGGCGCGATACGGGCTGATGAACGCCGTCAACGCGATCATCCCGGCTTCGACGAAGAGTTTCGAAACGGCGCCGATGCGGCGGATGTTTTCTTCGCGGTCTTGCGCCGAGAAACCGAGGCCGAAACGTTCGGCAAATTCGTCCGAGTGTTGCTTCTTCAAGATCGCCGGCGAAGCGTTCAACGCGTGGCGAACGTTGTCGCCGTCGAGGACGAAACTGCGCTTGCCCAACTCGTGCAGTTTATGGTCGACCAAGTTCGCGATCGTGCTTTTGCCGCTGGCGCTCAAACCGGTGAACCAAAGGACGCAACCGCGGTTTCCGTTCAATTTTTCTTTTTCGGCGCGCGAAACGGCTTGTTTGTGCCAATAAACTTCCACTTGTTGAGGCGAACTCATTTTTGTCTCCTGTCTAGTTGATGAAAAACGACGCCGCTAGCGGCGTCGCGCTCGAAGCGGCGACGAACGACGTCGATTTGCGTCGTTCCAAGCCGTTATTAAACGTCGACTTGCGCGCCGTTTCTTTCTTATTCTAATAGCGGTTCCAAATTTTTCAATATCCCGACGACGCTCGCGCCCGATTTTTATTCAAACTTAATTCAAAAAAGCGTTTATTTTTTTGTCGCGCGCTTTTTTCGCCGTCGAAACCTCGTATTCTTCGCCGCTCGCAACCGCGATTATTACTTCAATAACGTTTTTAAGTTCGCGATACGGTCTTTTTAACGCGACGCGACGTTAAGTCTCCGAAAATCAAGCGCCGTCTCTAAAAATCGCAATTTTCCGCAAACGTTCGTTATTTCGCGTTTCGATTCGTTTCTTTTTCCTTCGCTCGTTCCTCGGCGGCGGCGAGTCGAGAGTAGACCGGCAAAATCGCCCAAACGTCGTCGAAATCGCCCGCTTCCGCGCGACGCCAAGCGACTCGAGCGACGCCCGCCGCCGTCGGCGCCCAAAACGCGGAATCGACGAATTGCGTTTCGATATTCTCGCCCCCCTTATTTCGCCAACGGTCGAGCGACGGCCCGCAAAAATACGCGTTCGACGCCGCGCTCGATTTCGCTTTCTCAATAAATACTTCGGAATCCAAAAATCGCGCGGAATCGGCGTTCTTTACGCAATCAAAATTTCCGACAAATTCGCGACGATTTTCCTCGGCGAACCATTTTTTCACCGACGTTACCCGATAATAAGCGTCGAGCGGAAGAGGCGCCTTTCCCGGTTCGATCCAAAAGCGTCGAACCGCCGCGTCGCCTCGTTGCGCGTCGATCCCAACCGAAACCGTCCCCGCCGCGTCGCCGTTCGGGAGCCGCTCGATCTCCGACGCGACCGCCTCCAACGCGTCGACGCCGATAATCTTCGCCCCGACCGCCCAAGCGAACATTTTCGCCGTCGCGACGCCGACTCGCAAGCCGGTGAACGAGCCCGGCCCGACCGCGACCGCGACCGCGTCGACGTCTCGAGGAGCCCAGCCGAACTCCGCCAACGTCTCCCGAATCGTCGGCGCCAACGTTTGCGCGCTTCGCCGCTCGGTCTCCAAACGCCGCGACGTCAAAATTTCGCCGCCGACGCAAAGCGCGACGCTTCCTTGCGCGTCCGTCGTTTCCAACGCTAAAATTTTCAGCGCGTTCTCCATCGTCAATCTCCGTCCCAACCGCCTATTTTAACAGAAAACGCGCGTTCGCGATTTCTCGTCTTGCCAACTTCGCTCGCCGTTCGCGTCGACGCAAGACGCGTCGACGACGCCAACGTCGCCTCTTTTATTTTATTACGACCGCGCGCGTCCGACAGGGGGGGCGTCGCCGAAACGCGTTTTTCCTCGCCGCGTCCGCTCCCTTTCTTAAAATTTCGTCGACGCTCCGCTCGTCCGATCGTTATTATCGTCAAAAATTGCTCTTGCGTCGACGTTAAGCGGACGTTATACTCCCTTTTAACGGCGCTTTCGACGCCGACGCCGTTCGCGCAAACGCCCGAGTCGCCCCCAATATCCCATTTTACCTTGAAACCGCGTTCGTCCGCCGTCGCAAGACGACGTCCTTGGAGCCTGAAATATGTCGAAACGTTCGCAATTTAACCGACGCCGCGCTTCCCTTATCGCCGCGCGCCCCCGACGTATCGCTCCGACGTTTCCCCTTATTTTAGCCGGTCTGCTCGGCTTATCCGGTTTGCGCGCTCTTCCCGTTTTAACGACGTCGCCCGTTTTGCCCGATTTATTCGCCGCGCCGCGCCTTTACGCGCAAACGCCCGCTCCGTTCAACGCGTCGCCGACGTCCCGTCGTCCCGCAAACTTTGCGCAAACGCCGCGTTTTCCGCAAACCGCCGCGAACGCGCCGCAAGGTTCCGGGCAAAACCAAGTCGTTTTCTTCTCAATTCCGGTCGCCGTCGACTCCGCCGTCGTTCGTTCCGGCCCGAGCGCGGACGCCTATCCGACCGGAACCGTCGCGAAAAACCGTTACGTCGAAGCCTATTTTCGTTCCGACGACGGTTGGTGCGCGATTCGTCCGCCGCAAGGGAGTTTTTCTTGGGTGAACGCGAAGTTTGTCCGTCGCGAAGGCGACTCGACCGGACGAATCGTCGCTTCGGGCGGCAAAGCGGTTCCTTCGCGGGTCGGCGGCGCGACGGTCGAAGAAAGCGCGCTCGTTCAAGTCGGCCTTAAAAACGGAACGACGCTGAAAATTTTAGACGAAACTCGATTGGCGGACGGTTCGACTTGGTTGAAAATCGCGCCGCCGTCGGGCGAATTTCGTTGGATCCGCTCGAACGATTTGATCGCCGATCCCGCGCTCGCGCAACTGCCGACGAAATTGACGTTCCAACGCGAATTTCTCGAACAACTCGCGCGGACGCAAAAGGGCGAGACGAACGTCGACGCGTCCGCGCTTTCCGCTTCCGTCGCGCCCGCCGACTCGACGCAAACGTCGAACGCTTCGACGGCTCCGGCCGAGCGTCTCGTCGACGGCGCGCCGACCCCGGTTTCCGAAGAATTGGCGACTCAATTCAAAATGGAACTCGCCCGACTTAACGCGGACGTTTTTCAAGCGTTGCGCCAAAACCCGCCGTCCAACGCGGAACTCGCCCTCCTCGCGTCGCGCGCCGAAACGCTTTTCGACGCCGCGCCGACCGACGGCGAACGGTTCGTCGTTCAATCGATTTACGACGCGATTAAAATCGCCGAACGTCGCGAGCGCGCTCGATTCGACGACGGCGACGCGTCCGTTCCCGGCGTTTTCCCCAACTCGCCCGATCGCCCCGTTTTCCCAGGTTCGCCCCAATCGGCCCCGATCAACGGCGACGATCGTTTCGGCGATTTCCAACTCAACGGCGACGCGCCGATTCTCGTCCTTCCCGATTCGAGTTTCGAACCGGGCGGCGACGCCCGCTCCGCCGCTCCTTGGAGCGACGGCGCGAACGGCGTTCGTTTCTCCAACTCGACGCCCGCCGATTTTAACGGTCGAATCGACGTTTCCCAATTTTTCCCGCCGACCGAAACCGGGTATTCGTCCGGCAACGTTAACGGAAACGGCGGCGCTCAAGCGGAAAAACGTCCGCGTCTCGCTTTCGCGTTTTCCAACGCCAACAATCCTTTCCGCTCGCGTTCGTCGAAGGGAAAAGAAGTTCGCGTCGCTCCCGTCGCGCCGCAAAACGGAGGACGCGGCGGCGTTTCGAAACTTCCGCCCCTTTTGCCGACGCAAAAACAACTAATCGTTCCGCCGCCCAATTATCGTTCGAATCCGCTTGGCCAAAACGTTCGCGAAAACGCGCGCCTCGTCGCCGCTAAAGAAACGACGAAACCCCAAAACGCGCCGCGTTCGACGACGCAATCTCCGAAGTCGACCGCGTCGGAGCGTCAAGCCGGAGAAACCGCGCAAGAATTAACGGTCGATTCCGTTCGTTGGCGCGCCGTCGACCGGAACGCGGAACCGTCTTCGGCGGACTCGACGCCCAAAATCGCGTCCGTCGCGGCGACCGTTTCCGCCGACGCCGCCAAGGCAACCGGGCGAGCGTCTCTTATCGGCGCGACGGCGTCCGCGCAAACTCCCGCCGCGGCGAAAGCGACCGTTCCGAAAATCGCCGGGAGCGGCGACGCGTCCAAACCGAATAAATTCAAACCGGTTTCGTCGCAAACTTCCGCCGCGTTCGACGCCGTCGGCGTCCTCGCCAAATTGCCTAAAGCGCCCAAAGGAACGCCGGAATACGTTTTAACGCGTCCGGTCGGCGACGCTCGGTACGAAGTCGTTTCTTATCTTGAAGCGGAAAACGGCGTTTCGCTCGAACCTTACGTCGGTCGCGACGTCGGCGTTAAAGGAACGGTCGGAACGATTCAAATCGACCAAACTCCGCAAAGAATAACGATGGTTCGAACGATTTTCGAACGCGATTAGGCTTTCGCCGCCAAGTTCGCGTCGACGCGACGACCGCTGTCGCTCGGTCGCAAGGGGGCGACGCGTCTTAAAACGGCAAAACAACGCTCCAACAAAGACCGGTTTTAAACGATTTCGACTCCGCGCAACGCAACTCCAAGCCGAGCGCGTCGGCCAAACGGCGCGCTTTCGCAAGTCCGACGCCCAACCCGCGTCCCGCTTGCCGTCCGGAAAAATACGGCGCGAACAGGAGTTCTCGAGCCTCCGCGCTCAACCCCGGCCCGTCGTCTTCGACGCCGATTTCTAAAAAACGTTCGCCTCGCCGCGACCGCGCGTTCGTCTTTTCCTCGACGCCGCAATTTTCGCGTCGTCCTCCGTTTTTCCGCGACGAAAAATCGTTTCCGCTTTCCGAATCGTCGTCTCGAAACGTCGAGAATTCGCGCGCAAAAATTCGCGTCGCGCCGCCGATACCGGTCGCTTCGACGGCGTTTTTCGTCAACGCGTTCAAAATCGCCGCCAACATCGCTTCGTCGGTCGTTAAAGTCGCCGCGTTTTCCGCAAACTCAAACGCGACTTCCAAACGAACGTCGTTTTCCTCGCAACGTTTCGCTTCGCGGCGCGCCCATTCGTCGCAAAATTTCTCGACGTCGACTTCGATCGGAGCCGGTTGCGGCGGTCGAGCGAACGTTCGCAAGTCGACGATCATCTCGTAAGCTCGGGTCGTCTGCTCTAAAATCGCCGTCAAACGACGACGTTTTTCTTCCGACGTTTCGGTTTTCAAAAGATTTTGCGCTTGACCGGCGATAATCGCCAAAGGATTGTTCAACTCGTGTCCGATTCCGGCCGCGGTTTCGGCGCACGCGTCGAAAATTTTTTGATCCAAACCTGGATTTTCGCAACGACCGTTCTCTTTTCCTTGGGCGTTCATCTTACGCGCTCCTCATTTTCCGTCTTCCCATTTTACTCAGTCAACGCATTTTAACAAACGCGAATACAAAAAAACGTTGGAGTTCTACGGCTCCAACGTTTTTATCAATTATCGCGACGCTTACAACCAAACCGTCGCCTAAATTAGGCGAAAGTTTCGATTTCAAGCAGCGCGCAGAGGCGTTCGATCAAGCGTTCCGTTTCGAACGGTTTCGCGAGGAATTCGTTGGCGCCGGCGCGATGCAGTTCTTCGATCTTGTCTTCTTCGACCATCCCGGAAACGCAAATGATTTTGACCGCTTCCAACGATTTGTCGTTGCGAACGCGAACGCAAACGTCTTTGCCGTTGATGTCCGGAAGCATCACGTCGAGAATGATGAGGTCGGGACGGTATTCCTTGACCATCATCCCGGCTTCGAACCCGTTGTTAACGGCGCGCGTTTCGAAACGTCCGTCGCGTTCGAGAACGTCGACCAACAATT
The DNA here is from genome assembly GCA_017435375.1 of Thermoguttaceae bacterium. Classification (GTDB taxonomy): domain Bacteria; phylum Planctomycetota; class Planctomycetia; order Pirellulales; family Thermoguttaceae; genus RUG369. The sequence continues at coordinate 19,724 of JAFSFF010000192.1, read as the reverse complement.
CGACAAGATCGCGATCGTCGTCGACGACAAGCACCTTGCGTTTGCCGCTTTCCAGCGCGTCGGTCGGAATGTTGTTTTCCTTCATAAAGGCGTACAAATGTTCGCGCGGAATGCGACGAAAACGACTTCCCGGAACGCGAAAACCTTTCAAACCGCCGGAATCAAAGCAACGAATGATCGTTTGTTGGCTAACCTTGCAGATTTTCGCGGCTTCGCCGGTCGTAAAAACAGTTTTAATGCCCATTTCAGGTTCAATCCTTTTCTAAATGCCCTCGTCCGTCAACCGGAAAAAGCTTCGAATCGTCGACTTAAACGCTCGACGACGGTCGGCGCCGATCTCCTCAAACGTTCAAACCGGACAACGCGTTTTCATTAAATATAACCGATATAACCAAAAAGCGTTTGCGGTTCCTCCGTCCAACGTCGTCGACGCGCAAATCAACGAATAACGCCGCCGATTTGTTGGAAATCGCCTCGCGTTAAACTTTGTCGTCGCGTCTTTCGTAAAATTGCTTCTTGCGCCGTTTTGGCGGTTCGCAGAGTTTGCGCGTTATTCCTTTTTTACGCAACGCCGCAATTCCTTCCAAAACTTTTTTTTTACCAATCTTGCGCGCAACGCTAATTATACCTATTTTAACGTTGACGTCAACATCAAAAAGCGGTCTTTGACCTTGCGCGGTCGATATTTTCCTTTTTCCCGAAAACATTAACGACGTTCGAAGAAACGTCGGCGCAAAACGCGACGAAAAACGACGAGCCAACCGCTTCTATCGAAATTTTTCGCCGTTTTATTGCATCGCCCGCAATTCCTCCAAACCTTCGCGTTTTGCCAAAACTTTTTTTCGTTTTGTTTTCGCGAATTCTCTTATGCTCTTTATTTTAAACAATCGTCGGCTTCTTGCCAACCTCTATTGTCGACGAAAAGCTCCTTTTTTTCTTTTTTTTCTTATTTTTTTAGTTTTTCGCTTTCTAAAAATTTTACTTGCTTTACCTATTTTGCCTAGTCAAGCCTATCTTATCGTCAAGTCGCCTCGTTATGAGAGGCGCGCGACGCCGACGTCGCCACTTTTGAAACCGACAGAAAGGAAAAGCAATGAAAAAAACGGAAATCAACGAACACGCTCGGTCTTGTCGCCGCAACTGGCCGGCGATCGCGCTCGTCTTCGCGCTTGCGCTCGGCGCCTTGCTTTGGGCGACGATGCAACGTCGCAAGGATATTTTAAAAACGGCCTCTTCCTTCCCGGAATGCTCGACGTTCGTCGATTTGGTCGACAAGGCCGGAATGACGACGGCGTTGGCGAAAGACGGCCCCTTCACCGTTTTCATTCCGACAAACGAAGCGTTCGCGAAAATTTCGCAAGACCGTTTGGCGAAAATCTCCGGCGACCGCGCGGCGCTTTCCGCGGTTCTTCTTTATCACATGTCGCCGGAAACCGTTTCTTCTAAGGAGTTGACGCGTTCTTCCGAACTTAAGACCTGCGTCGTTCCGGCGACCTCGATCGCGACCTCGTCCGAAAAATACGGCGACGCGTCCTTCGTTCGCAAAGACGTTCCTTGCGTCAACGGGGTCGTTTACGTCGTCGACGCGGTGCAGATTCCGCCCTTTATGAAGGAGAACGGTTTCGTCGCGCCGCCGCAACGCGCGCCGGAAGAACTCGCGATCGTCGCGTCCGAAGAGATCGTCTCCGGCGCCGCTCCGTTGGCCGACCCGAACCGCGAGGCGAAAGTCGACGCCGCGTTGGAAAACGCCGCTCAAACGGTCAAAAATCGAACGGTCGACGCGGCGCAAACGGGCGCGCAAGCGGTCGCCGACGCGGCGAACGCCGTTAAAGGCGGAGCGGCTCGCGTCGTCGAAAAGGGCGCGCAAGGCGTCGCGTCCGCGGCGAACGCGCTCCAAGCGGGCGCCGGCGACGTCGCCGACGACGCCGCGCAAAAATCCGCCGAAAAAGCGGAAATAAAAGCGCAGGAAGCGGTCGAAAAAGCGGAAGAAAAAGTCGAAGAGGCCAAACAAGAGGCGCGCGAAACCGTCGAACAAGCGGAAAAAGCCGTCGAAACCGCCGTCGAAAAAGCCGAACAAGCGGAAAAAACCGCCGAAGCCGCCGCCGAAAAAGCCGAAAAAGCGGAGGAAAAAGTCGACGAAGCCGACGCGCCGGAAACCAAGGAAGCTCCAAGCGACGACGAACCGGAATCGACCGCCGCGCGCCGTTGACGTTCGTTTCGCTCGACGCGAATTCGTTCGTCGCCGCTCGACGGGGAGCTTTTGCGATTCGTTATCCGCCGCGACGGCGAAAAAGCCGCGCGGCGGTCGCGAAAACTCGCCCGTTCGACCATTTTATCCAAACAACTTAATCCGCGCCGTTCTCCGCGGCGCCGCTCCCCCCCGAAATTAAGGAATCCCCTATGACGAAAGACCTATTGTCGATCGCTCGCGAACGCGAACTCGGCGCCTATTTGGTCGCGCTCGACTCCGCCGGACTCCGCGCCGAACTCGAAGCGAAGGGCCCGTTCACCCTCTTCATCCCGATCGACGCCGCGTTCGAACGCTTCACGACGAGCGAACTCGACGCGCTCGACGCCGACTTCGACGCGCTGCGTCGACTGATGGAATACACGATCGTTCGCGGCGCCCTCTCGAGCGACTCCCTCGCGCGGCTCGACTCCGTCGAAACGCTCGGCGGCGAAGAACTCGACGTTACCGCGTCGGACGGTTTGGCGGTCAACGGAATCCAAATCGTCGAAGCCGACGTCGAAGCCTCGAACGGCGTCGTTCACATCCTCGCCGAAACGCCGATCCCGCCGAGCCTTCGCGGAATCGTTCGCGCTCAAGCGCTCGCGCCGCCGGAAAATTCGAACGAAAACACGCGAACCGCGGAATCGACCGAATCGTCAAAAGCGACCGTCTCCGCGCAAACCGCCGAAACGATCGAAAACGACGTCCGCAATTACGAAACGGACGCCGAAACCGCCCGCCCGCGCCCCCTCGATAAGGAACCGCAAATGTTCGCCGAAGATATTGAAAAAACCGAAAAAGACGCCGAAACCCTCGCCGACGACCTCCGCGCCGTCGAAAAAGACGCCGAACTCGAAGCGACGAAAGCCGAAACGCTCGCTCGCGGACTCGACGCGTTCGAACGAAAAATCGACGACGAAGAGGAAGACGACGCCGAAGCCTTCGAACGCGGGTACGAACGCGCCGAAAAATCCGAAAATTTCGGTCGCGACGATTACTTCCGCGACCTCAATTCGCACTTCGCCGAAAACGACAAGAAAAACAAACGCGCCCGCGTCGGTTGCGGCGACGAACGGCGCTTAGAGCGAGAAAAAGCGAAACGCGAACGATCGGAACAAGAAAAAACGGAACGCGGCGAAACGGACGAAGTTTACGCCGGCGTTCGCGAAGAGATCGAAGAAAACACGGCGCGCGTTTGACGACGCGAACGCCCGTTCGTTTTCCCCTCTCGAGCGCCGCTCGCAAGCCGAAGCCGCGTCCGCGACGCGCTTCGGCGTTTCGTTTCTTCGTTTCAACTCTTCTCGCGCCCTCTCGACGCGCCGTTTTCTCGCGTTTTGCCATTGATATTAATTAAGGACGCCCAACGACGTCGAAAACGCCGCGACGTTTTTACGTCGTCCCGTTTCGTCGGTTTCGTCCGTTTCGTCTTTCTCCGCGCCTCGCGCGCCGTTCTCGCTTCGAAAAAAAATCGACGAAAAAAAGAAACGGGCCGTCGAAAACGCGTTGATTTTCGTCCTCGCGACGTTATACTAAAGCGAAAGAACGCCCGATTCGACGCGGCGACGCAAACCGCGTTTCCCCGGCGTCCCACCTTTCCTATTTTACCGTTTTTAAGGATAAAAAATGACTCGACGTAAAAACCTCGTCGTCGCTCAGAGCGGCGGCCCGACCTGCGTCATCAATTCGAGTTTGCGCGGCGTCGTCGAAGCGGCGCGCGAGTTCGACAATATCGGAACCGTTTACGGCGCTTTGCACGGAATCGAAGGCGTCCTCAAAGAAGAGTTGCTCGATCTCTCGGCGCAGTCGGAGGAGGAAATCGCGCTCCTGCGCTACACGCCGGTCGCCGGTTCGATCGGCACCTGCCGTTACAAGCTAAAGTCTTGGCAAGACGAAGATTTCGAGCGCGTCGTCGAGGTTTTTAAGGCGCACGACGTCGGCTACTTCCTCTACAACGGCGGAAACGACTCGATGGACACCGCCGACAAAATCGCCAAACTCGCCCGCGCTCGCGGCCTCGATCTGCAGGCGGTCGGCGTTCCGAAGACGATCGACAACGATATTGGCGACGCGGAGTTCCAACTCATCGACCACACGCCCGGCTACGCGTCGACGGCGAAATATTGGTCGCATACAGTCCAGTACGCCGAAGAGGAAAACCGCGGTTCCTCCCCGGCCGACCCGGTTCTCGTCCTGCAGGCGATGGGACGCAAAATCGGCTTCATCCCGGCCGCCGCGCGCTTCGCCGACCCGAAACGCGAAGCGCCGCTCCTTATCTATCTTGCCGAGTCTCCCCGAACTCTCGCCGAAATGGCCGACCAAGTCAACGAAAAGCTCCGCGAAGCGGGCCGTTGCGTCGTCGTCGTTAGCGAAGGCTTCGACGTCGGCGACCTCGGCGAAGTGAAAGATTCGTTCGGACACGCGAATTTCGGCGCGAGCAAGATTACGGTCGCGCAAACGGTCGTCAACTACCTGAACTCGGTCGGTTTGGCGGCCAAGGGCGCGGCGCGTTGCAACGTCCCAGGCACCGACCAACGCGGCTCGATCGGGTACGCGTCGACGGTCGACCTCGACGAAGCCTACCGCCTCGGTCAAAAAGCGGTCGAGTTGGCCGCGACCGAGCAAGGCGGCTATATGTCGACGATTTTGCGCGACCCGGGCCTCGTATATAGCGTTCGTTACGACAAGGCTCCGCTATCGGAAGTCGCCAACAGCGAGCGCGTCTTCCCGGCGGAGTGGATCGCCCCGAACGGCGCCGACGTTACGGACGCATTCCTAAAATACCTAAAACCGCTCATCGGCGAAGATATGCCGTCGCTGCCGATGGAAAACGGTCGCCAACGCTTGACGCGTTTCGCGCCGATTTTCGCGTCGCAAACGCTCCCGACTTACGTTCCGCAAGCCGACCGTCAAAGCGCGCCGACGAAGTAACGTTTTCCCGCCGACGCGGCGTTCCTTTGATTCGCCGCGTCGGTTTTCTTTATTCTCCGCGATTTGCTTATTTTACCGTCCCGCTTCTTCGGCGGTCAACGTTCGCCACGTCGTTTCGATCGACGTTACCGGTTTTCCGGTTTCTAGCGCTTCGGCGAGTCGGTTGAGCGCGTCCGTTTCGATTTGCCGCACTCGTTCGCGGGTCAAGCCGAGCGTTTCGCCGATTTCCTTAAGCGTTTGCGGCGCGTAATCGCCGACGCCGAACCGCATTCGCAAAACGGCGGCTTCGCGCGGCTCCATCGTGTCGAGTTCGCGCATCACGAACTTCAAATTATCGCTTTCGAGCGTCAAATCTTCCGGGCTGCGTCCGCGGTCGTCCATCAACATTTCGCCGAGCGTCCATCCGGCCTCGGTTTGGTCGGTTTGCGGCGTTAGGTTGTGAATAAGAATCGCCTTTTTCACGATCGGAAGTTTTTTCCGAGGAAGTCCGAGCGACCTCGCGACTTCGCTCGGCGTCGGCGCGCGCCCGAGTTCGTCCGTCAGTCGCGAACTCGCCCGCCGCCACTTCGACAGCAACTCGACCATATACGCCGGAATCCGGATCGTTTTCGACGAATTAATCAGCGCCCGCTTGATCGACTGTTTAATCCAATAACTCGCGTACGTCGAAAAGCGCGTTCCGACGTCGGGATCGAACCCCTCGACGGCGCGCAACAGCCCGAGATTGCCCTCTTCGATGAGATCGGAGAGCGCCAACCCCTTGCCGACGTATCCGCGAGCGATGTTGACGACGAGCCGCAAGTTCGCCCGCACCATCAAATCGCGCGCCCAAGGGTCGCCCGCTCCGACCGCTCGCGCGAGTTCCAGTTCTTCGTTCGCCGACAAAAGCGGCGTCGCGTTGATGTCTCGGAGATACGTTTCCAACGGCGACTGCGCGGCGGACGATTCGAAATAAAGCTCCGTCGTCGCGGTCGACGCGTTTTGTTCGTCTTTCATAAGCGTTCCACGTTTCCTTTTTCGTTTCGCAAAGAGAGAGAGGGGGGAATCCGGAAATTCTCGGCGCGACGCGACGGTTTCCGTTCGTTCCGCTCGAAAATCTCACTTCCAACGTATCGGCTAAAACGCGCTCGGTCTTCAAAATAGATAATATAGACGCGAAAATATACGTTAGTAAAAACAGACAAGAAAAATAGACTGAAAAAGACGCGCAAACTTACGCGTTTACGCCGACGAATTTTCACGCCGCGCAACGATTTCCTCGCCATTAATCTTGTTATCGAACCAAGCGAATTTAGTCGTTTCTTTTTTTAAACTTTAAAAAATTTTTGCTTCGCGCGTCGTTTTTACGAAAAAAGAGAAAATTCGACTTGCCGCAAGCGCTTTTTTTCGGTATTCTTCCCAAGCGTCGTTTCTTTTCGCAGGGAACGCGAAACGGCGGCGCCTCGTTCGACGCTTTTCCGAAAACGCCGACGACGACGTTATTATTTTTAGGACGTATTGCAAAGGTTCGAAACGAATGCGGTTTAACGCCTGCCCGACCTCCGATTTTTACGCGATCGACGACGCGCGGACTTCGTCCGTCGATCTCCGCAAACGCTCGTTTTTTTCGTTTGCTCGCAAGTCGAGCGCGTCGACCTTCGTTTCGTTCCTTGCGTTTTGCCTTTTTACGTCGAGCGAAACCGCGTTCGCTCAAACGCCGGCCCCGTTGACTCCGGAAGAAGTTTCCGGTTCCTCGATCCGCGATTTCGACGCCTTCTCCGCGCTCGACGACGAATACTTGCGCAATCCGGACGGCGGCGACGTCCCGGTCGACAAGGACGCCGATTGGTTCCCGGAAATGTCGCTCGCCGGGCCGAACGCGAAAAAAGCGCAAACGAACGGCGTTCGCGTCATTTCGTTTAACGGCGACAAGGTAACGACGGAAACTCGCGGCGCTCAAACCGCCCCGACGACGAAAAACTCGCAAAACGCGCAAACAGTCCCGCCGACGCAAAGTCCGCAAAACGCGCAAAACGCCCCGACGGCACAAAAGCCGCGAAACGCTCAAACCGCCCCGACGGCGCAAAAGCCGCGAAACGCTCAAACGCCCGCGACCGGCGTCGTTTCCGCCCGTTACGAAGCCGCTCCGAACGCGCCGAACCGCGTCGCGCCGACGTCCGGCGGTTTCGCGGACTATCGCCCGGCGCCGCAATCGACGCAACCCGCGCAAACTCCGCAAACGACCGGAGGATTCGAAGGCTTCGCGCTTCCGCAATCGACGCAACCCGCGCAAGCCCCGCAAACGACCGGAGGATTCGAAGGGTTCGCGCTCCCGCAAACGGCGCAACCGACGACGCCTCGCGTCGAAACGGTCGCCGCCGCGCCCGACGTCGCTCCGCGCCTCGATTTCCCGACCGTTCCGGAGGACGTCTCGCTCGACTTCAACGCGGCGCCCGCCGCCGACGCCGCCGGTTTTTCCGGGCCGGAAGTCGTCTTGCCCTCCCCCGATTCGCCGATCAATTCGCCGAACAACGCCTCGGAAGAAGCGCGTCGCCACTTCGAAGAATTTGGCGCCCCGCTCGCGACGCCGCAGTCGCCGATTTCGCTCGAATCCGGCGAGCCGGTCGCTCCGTCCGCGACGCCGCGAGAAAGCGCCGAACCGGTCGCGCAAACGCTCGAAGAAGCGCGTCTTTCGGAAGAGGACGAACAAAATTTGATCGTCGAAGACGTTCGCGTCTCCGGTCTCGAAATGACGACGCAACAATTCAACCAAATCATCAAAACGCGAATCGGCGCCCGCTTCAACCGTCAACGCCTCGAAGAGGACAAACGCGCGCTCTTGCAAACGAAACAGTTCGTCGACGTCGCGATCTCCACTTCTTGGCGCGCCGACGCGCCGGACAAGGTCGTCGTCAACTTCGACTTGACGCCGCGCCGGATGATGCGTTACATCCTGATCGTCGGCAACCGCAAAATCGCTAAACTCGACATTCTCGACGAACTCGGAATCAAGCCGGGCGAAACGAGAATGGACCCTTACGAAGTCGAAAACGGTCGACTCCGCATTATCGAACTTTACAAAAGTAAGGAATACCCGGAGCCGCACGTCGAAATCTTGCGCGGCGACCGTCCGGAAGACGTCGGCGTCGTTTACCTCGTCGACGAAGGGCGCAAGCAAAAAGTCCTCAGCACGAAGTTCGTCGGGAACACGATCGCCAGTTCGGCGCGCCTCCGCAGCCTCGTTAGCGTCAAACCCGGTTTCCTCTACTTCATCGGCGGCAATTTCACGCGCCAACGGTTGGACGAAGACGTCGCGAAACTCACCGAATACTACCGCGCGCTCGGCTTTTTCGACGCTCGGGTCGACTACGGATACGAAGAGGGCGACGGACTCGGCGGCCTCGGCAAGGAAAACGCTTGGGTTTCCGTTCGTTTTATCATCGACGAAGGCCCGCGCTACAAAATTCGCAACTTCATTTTTGAAGGGAATAAAGTCGTCGAAACCGCCGAACTGGAAAAGCTCCTGAAAGTGAAACGCGGCGCGTACTACAATCAAACGGACGTCGAACTCGACCGAATCGCGCTCCGTTACAAATATCAAGACTTAGGTTACGTCCGCGCCGACGTCGTTCCGACGCAGCTCTTCACGGACGAGCCGGGCGTCGTCGATATTCGCTACTCGATTTCGGAAGACCACCGCTACCGCGTTCGCGACGTGATCGTCGATTACGTCGGCACGGAGTCGCGCACGATGACGTCGGTCGTCCTGAATATGCTCGACGTCGCGCCGGGCGAACTCCTCAACGGCAAGAAAATCCGAATGAGCGAGAACTCGCTCAAGCAATCCGGTTACTTCAACGACAAACCGGAAGAAGGGCAACTCCCGGAAATCGCGGTCGTTCCGGACGAAAGCCGCTCGTTCCGCGTTCGTCGAGAAAACGACCGTTCGAACGTCAGCGTCGTCAAAGAAGCCCGACGTTTCGACGAAGACGGGAACGAAATCCCGCTCGAAACCGCCCCGCAAACCGACGCTCAAAAGACCGAAAAAACCGGCAAAACCTATTTTAACGGCAAACTTCGCGAAACCGACGACGCGACGAACGACGCTTCGTCGAGCCGAGCCGCGCAAACCGCCGAGCTTCGCCAAGTCGCCTATTCCGCGCCGTCTTCCCCGTTGGTCGCCGAAAACGCGACCGCCTCCGGTTACCGCGCTTACGCTCCGTCGACCCGCGCGACGCAAAGCGCGACGTCCGATTCCGCGCCGGTCGTTCGAGCGCAAACGCGGCAAATTCCGGCCGGTTTCTCGAACGTTACGACGCAAAACGTCGGCGACGCGAAAGCCGACGGCGATTACGGTTACGCCGGGTATCGCGCTTACGACGACGGTTCGGCCTCCGCCGCGCCGTCCCAGTACGCCGATTCCTCGAACTACGCGAACTACGAAGCGCCGCTCGCCACCTCCGACGAAGACTCCGCGCCCGGTTTTTCGGACGGCGTTTACGGTTCGGTCGGGCAAGAGGTTCTCGAACCGATCGTTCCGGACGACGAAATTTACGACGGCGACGTTTTGGTTAAGGTTCAAGAGGGCCGCACCGGGATGTTCCAAGCGTCGATCGGCGTCAACTCCGACTACGGGCTCGTCGGGAACGTCAGTTTCACCGAACGCAACTTCAACCTGTTCCGCTTGCCGACCAGTTTTTGGCGGCTCGACGGTTGGAAGGACGCGTTCCGCGGCGGCGGCCAAATTTTCAGCGCGCAAGCGAGCCCCGGCGACGAAGTCCAACGCTACTCGGTTTCTTGGGACGTTCCTTACGTCTTCAACACGAAATACACGTTCGGCGTTACCGGCCTTTACGGCGACCACTCCTTCGACGATTGGTTCGAATCGCGCTACGGCGGCGAATTGCGCCTCGGTCGCCAATGGACGCCGCGTTTTTCGACGACCGCGAACTTCGGTCTTTACAACGTTAACATCAAAGACCCGTCGGTCGACTACGTTCCGGACTTGACGTCGGCGCTCGGCAAGCACGATATGTACACGCTCGGGCTCACCGCGACCTACGACACGCGCAACCACCCGTTCACGCCGTCGGCCGGTTACCTCGTCAAAGGCACGATCGAGCAAGTCCTCGGCGACTACCAATTCCCGCGCGCTTCCCTCGACGCTCGTTATTACAAAACGCTCCGCAAACGTTTCGACGGCACCGGGCGTTGGGTTCTCGGGCTCTCGTCGCACGTCGGTTGGACCGGCGACGACACGCCGATTTACGAACGTTATTACGGCGGCGGTTCGCAAAATATCCGCGGGTTCGAATACCGCGAAGTAACGCCGCGCTACGCCAACACGCATTTCGGTCTCGGGGGGAACTTCGAGTTTTACAACACCGCCGAACTGTTGATTCCGGTCTCCGGAGGCGACGAGTTCCAACTGGCGTTCTTCGTCGACGCCGGGACGGTCGCGGAAAGTATCGACGATTGGGGGACGTTCCGCGTCGCGCCCGGTTTCGGGTTCCGTTTCGCGATTCCGATGCTCGGCCCGGCTCCGCTCGCGCTCGACTTCACCTTCCCGGTCGTCAAAGACGATTCGGACGTTACGCAAGTCTTCAGTTTTGGCGTCGGTCTCGCGCGCTGATCGCCGCTCGACCGTTTAAGCCCCGCCGTCAAAATCGGCAAAACGCAAAAAATCGACGCTCGTCTCCTCGCGAAACGAGCGCCGACGGCGTTTCTTGCGCGACGCGTCTTCGCCAACCGACGCGCCGTTCCCTTGCCGTTCCCCGTCCGTTACTCTTCGCCCGTTTCCTCCTTTTTATCGTCCATCGCGAACCGAACGGCGCGAACGCGACCTTGCGGAACGGCGAACTCGACGTCGAACGCTCGAATCCAAACGCGACGTCGGTCGACGCGCAACAATTCCCCGTCGAACTCGTCGCCGTTGCGCAACCAAAAGCGGTCGCGATTTCGGTCGCCGGGCGTTTCCCAAATCTCGACGCAAAACGCCTCCGCCGCGCTCGGGTCGACCGGCGGCAAAAACAGAATCGCGTCGCCGGGCCGCCTCGGCGTTCGTTCGCGACGGTCGCGCCGCCGATCTTCCGTTTCGATTCCGGTCGCGTCGATCGCGACGATTTTCCCGACCGCCGCGACGTCGGCGAGCGCCGTTCGCCCCGCCTCGTCGTCCGTTTTCCTCCGCAAAATCCAATCGTCGCCCGGATTGGGATTCGCCGTCGTTTCTTTTATCGACGCCGCGTTTTCCGTCGTTTCGTCCGCCTTTAAGAGCGTCGGTTCTTCTTTCGCTCCGTCTTCCCGCCCCAACGCGCCGTCGACCGTCCCGAACGCGCCTCCGAGCGCAAACGCCGCCAACGTTAACCTCCAATTTGTCATCGCGTCTTTATTCCTTTTATTAACCTTCGCGTTTTTCTCGTCGCTATTTCCTCCATTTTAACGCCGCGCCGAGAAAAAACAAGCGTCGCCCGAATGTTAACTTGGCGAAGCCGCGTAAACTTTTTCAACACCGCAAATTTTTCCAAAAACAACAATTATTCGAATTTTACTAAATTCAACGCCTCGTCGCGTCGATAAAACGATTAACAACGTTAAAGGTTCTCGCGTTTTTCGCCGTTGAAAAGCGCGTTTTTCCCCCTATCCCCTTATCTTAACCAACTTGTCCGCGAGGTAATAATGAAAAAATATTGGCAGCCCCTTTTGACCGTCGGCTCGATCGCGATTCTGAGCGCGTCGACGGCGTTCGGTCAAACCGGTTATTTCGGATATAACGGCGGCGCCTGCGCCCCGAACTGCGAACTTCCGCCCGTTTGCGAACCGGTCGCTCCCGCTTGCGAACCCGTTTGCGACGTTCCGCCCGCCGCTTGCGAACCGACTTGCGACGTCGCGCCTTGCGAACCGTCCTGCGGCCCGGCGTTCGGTTGCGATCCTTATTGCGGCCCCGGTTACGGCTACTGCGGTTTCGGCGGTTGCGCTCCCTGTTACGACCTCGCCGCGCTCGTCGGCGGCGCGCTCGACGTCGCGACCGCGCCGTTCCATTGGGCCGCCGCGATGCTGACCGAAGGAATTTACCCCGATTGCGGTTGCGCGCCGCGTCCGCCGAAAACGAACTGCGACCCCTGCGACATTTGCGGCAACTTCGTCGGCGGTTGCGGCGAAGAATGCGACGCGCCCCCTTGCGCGAACGGTTACGGCGGTTACGCCAATAATTACGGCGGCGGTTACGGTTACGACGCCGGCGCTTACCCGGTCGGCGCTTACGACTCGGAAACTTACGACGCGTCGCCGACTCGTCAAAAAGCTCCGACGGGCGTTCCGTCGTCGTCTCGCGTCGCGCCGGAAACGCTTCCGCGCGAAGCGGTTCAGCGCGGCGGTCTCTCGTATGCGCCGCAATATCGCCGTCCGTCCTTCGCGTTCGGTTCGTTCGACGTTCAAACGCTCGTCGGCAATAAACGCCAAGCGCCGCGATTCGCGCCGGTCGAACCGCTTCCGGCGACGCGCTCCGATCGTTACGAAGGAGAATACGCCGTTCAAACGTTCGCGCCGCGCGCTTCGCAAGTTCGCCAAGTCTCCGGTCTGACGCGTCCGTCGCAAAACGCGCCGATTCGCCAAGCCGCCGTCGTTCCGCACTCGACGGAAATCCGCCGAAGCGCCCGTTATCCGCAACCGACGCAAACCGTCGTTCCGAACGTTCCGAACGTTCCGAACGTCCGCTCGACGCAACCGCGTCAAATCGTCGACGCGACGCCGCTCGTCGAAGAACGCGCGACCGGTCGTCCGCGAACCTTCGGGCAAGTTCGTCCGACGAACGTCCGCTAAGTCGTTTCCCTCCCCGTTCTCTCAACGCTGTCCAACGCGCGCCGACGCCGGTCGACGCGCCTTCCCCCCTCGAAAACTTCGCGACGTCGACCGCTCGAACGCGGTCGCGTCTTCGCTCGATACAAGGAGATTAAGTCAATGCGACTCGCTCAACGTCCCTTCGAACGTCTGTCGCGCGGCGCCGGTCTCGCGGTCGCGCTCGGCCTTCTCGTCGTTTCTTCGACGGCGTTCGGCCAATACAAACCGGAACAAATTTTGAAACAACGCCCGACGCAAGCCGACGTCGAAGTCGACGAGCCGACGGCGGAAGAAACGCCGAACTGCCAAGTGAAAGCGTTCAAAGAAGGCGGTTATCAAGGCGTTTGCCTTTACGCGCCGGACGGAACGACGCCGCTTCGCGTTTGGTGCGCTCCGCCGCCGAAAGAAGGCGCCCGCGCGACGGTCGAGCAAATCCGCTTCTATCGCGACGGTCGCGAAGTTTACCGCGACGTTCTCGGCAAAGAAGCGCGTTGGGTCAACGCCGGAGGAAGCCGCCGCGGCGCGGTCGACAAGACGAAAAAAATCGTCGCTTGGCTTTCGATCTCGCCGGAAGAAGCGACCGCCGAAATCGTCGCCGCGCTCGCGACGAACGACTTCGAACGCTTCCAACGCGTCGCGCTGACCTCCGCCGACCTGCAAACGCTCGGTCTCGGCGGCTCGCTCGCGCAAGAAATCGAACGTCAAATCGCCGCCGCCGACGCCGACGGGTTCGCGAAACTCGCCGCCGCGTTGAAACTTCCCGCCGACGTTCGTTGGGGCGCGTTCAACGGCAACCGTCCGGCGACGATTCCGGCCGGGCAAGACGGTCTCGCGAAAGATTTGACCGTTTATTACAACGCGAACGTCGTCGTCGTTAAGGGCGACGACGCGGCGCAAAGCCAACAACTTTACGTCGGCGATCTCGTTAAAGTCGGCGACGTTTGGAAAATCGTCGGGCTTCCGAGCGGCGAAGCGTTCGGCGAAGCGACCGGCGTCGTTTCCGCGTCCTCCGTCTTCTTCCCGGCCGAAGGCGCCGCCGTCGCCGGAGCGGAAGGAGCCGGCAACGCCGAAATCGGCGCCGAGCTGACCGCCGCCTATCAAGCGCTCGAAGCCGCGTCGCCGACCGAATACCCGGCCCTTTGCGAAAAAACGTTCAACCTCCTCCTGACCGTCGCCGCGCAAAACCCGACCGAAGAAACGAGCCTCGTTTCGCAAGCCGCCGACTTGGCGTTCAGCGGCGTTCAATCGGGTCTTTATCCGGCGGGCGCGGAAAAACTCGCCGCGTTGGCCGACGTTTACAAAGATTCGTCGAACGCCGAATTGAAGGCGCACGTCCGCTATCGCCAAATCACCGCCGACTATTACGCGGTCGTCCAGACGTCGCAACCGAAGCCGAAAGAAATCGCCAACGCGCAAGAAAAATACGCCGAAGACCTCGCGTCGTTCGTCGAAGAATACGCGACGACGACCGCCGGCGCCGAAGCGACGCTCAGCCTCGCGATGAACAACGAGTATATGGTCGAAAACGACGCCGCGGCGAGCTATTATTCGCAAGTCGCGCAAAACTTCCCGGAATCGCAACTCGGTAAAAAAGCCGCGGGCGCGCTCGCTCGACTCCAAGCGGAGGGCGGCGAACTGAAACTCCCGGCGGCCCGTTACTTCGGCGGAGGCGTTTGCGACCTCGCCGCGCTCAAAGGAAAACCGACCGTTGTCTTCTGCTGGGCGAGTTGGGAACCGGACAGCGTCGCCGCGATGAAACGCCTCGCGACGGGCGGCGCGCTCAACGTCGTCGGCCTCAACCTCGACGCTATGCCGAATCCGGAAGCGACCGCCGAAGAGCAAAACGCGTTCTATAAAGAACTCGTCGCCGGTCAACCTTGGAAAAACGTTTGCGACCCGGCCGGGCTCGACGGCGCGCTGGCGACCGCGCTTGGGATTCAAAACGCGCCTTGGATCATTTTGATCGACAAAACCGGCAAAGTCGTTCGTTCGAACGTTACGAGCGTCGAAGAACTCGAAAGTTTCCTCGCCGAAATGAAGTAAGCCGCGCTAATTAGGCAAACCGGGCAATTTTAAAAGCCCGGTAAACCTCGCGCGCAAACGCCCGTCGTCGACGTTCTCGTCGGCGGCGGGCGTTTTTATTCGTTTTCTTCCGGCGTTTCCGATTTTTCCGATTCGTTCGAATTTTCCCCGTTCGCCGAATTTTCTCGACGCGCCGCCCAATCCTCGACCGCGTTCGCCGCTTTTTCCGACCATTCCGCCGCTTTCGTCGACGCCGCCTCGCCCCATTCCGTCGCTTTCGCCGACGCGGTTTCCGTCCATTCCGCCGCTTTCGCCGACGCGGTTTCCGTCCATTCGCCCGCTTTCGTCGACGCGGTTTCCGTCCATTCGCCCGCTTTTTCTCGAACCGGGGCCGACGCTTCCCAAAGCGCCGCTTTTTGCTCGTCGAACGTCTCCTTCGCCGCGTTCCAATCGGCGCTCGCCCGTTCCTCGACCGCTTGCGCCGCGCGCTCGGCGTCCGTCGCGACCTCTTCGAGCGCGGCGTCGTCGCACCCGACCGCCAGCGCCGACACCCAAATCGCTAAAATCGCAACCGTCGTCCGGTTCCGTTCCATTTCCTCCTCCTCGACGCCAAAAAAAGCGCCGTTTCCTCCATTTTACGCAAAAACCGACGCCGCGTCCCGCTTTTTCGCGCAAAAATTTCGTTGAGCCGACAAAAAAAAACGGACGCTCGCCGCCGAACGCCCGTTTTCTCGCCCCCCTTTTTTTTGCGCGACCGTCAAACTCGCCGCGTTTGCCGCCGTTTCACAAGGTGAATTGCGGAATCTTCAACAGCTCGCCGTCTTTCAACGCCGATTGGTGAGCGACGACGCCGCACATCGTCGTATTCAGCGCGACCGCGACGTTCACTAGAGGCAAGCGGTCGAGCAAAATCGCCTCGATAAAATCGTTCGTCAGGTAGCCGTGCGACCCGCCGTGTCCGCCGGCGCTCATATTCGGCGGAAGCGCCGGTTTGCGGAGATTCATCTTCGCGACCTTGTCTTGAATTTCCGGGTGCGACGTCGTGAATTTGCTCTGCTCGCCGTAAGCGCCGAACTGCCCGCGCATCCGCCCGACTTCGCCGCCCCAACTCGAACCGGACGTGTCGAAACTAACGATCATTCGCGCCATTCCGCCTTCGGTCGTGCGCATCAAGCCGACTTCCGTTCCGAATCGGTTGCCGTAACGGTTGTTTTGCGGTTGACGCGCCTCGACGACGCTCGGTTTCCCCATCGCCGAAACTTCGGTGAACGAACCGAACGTAACGCAAGTGTAATACGCCGTCGCGTGCGTCGGGTACCACATCACCGGCATACCGTCGCGCCAACCCTTGTACGACGGCGCCGAAACCGGAGCGTAATGGTAGTATTCCCCCTCCGTGTACATCATTTCGCCGAACGCGCCGGCGGCGTAAAGTTTGCGGGCCGCGAAAACGTCGTCGTGAAACGCGCTCGTCTCGAACATACCGTACTTTTTGCCGGTCTTCTTGACCGTTTCGTAAAGCAACTCGGCTTGCTCCGGCTCGCCGCCCCAAAACGCCGGAACCGCGCTCGCGACGTGTTTGCCCGCGTTCATCGCCGCGACGCAATGCGCGACGTGGTTCGGAGCGTCGGTCGCGACGAAAACCGCCTCGATCGAATCGTCCTTCGCGACCATTTCTTCGAGCGAGTCGTAAGTTTTTTCGCAACGGCAAGCCTTCGCCAAGCCGTCGCGACGCTCCGGAATCAGGTCGGTAACGGCGACCACCTCGACGTTCGGATGATCTTGGAAACCGAACGCCGCCCCGAATTGACAGGCGCCGAACCCGGCGATCCCGACGCGCACCTTGCGGTCGCTAACCGGCTTCCAAACTTGCGATTCGTCGACGTCGGTTTGCGTTTGGTCGAACCCTTGGATTTTCGACGGGTCGTTCGCCCAAGCTGAGGCTCCGAAAGCGCCGCACAACGCGCCCGCGACGCCGGTATTCAAAAACGTTCTTCTATCCATCAACGCAACCCTTTTCATCGAAAGCGAATAAACCCAAAAGCGCGAACGGCCCTCCGACCGCCGCTTCTTTAAGTTTAAACAAAACGACGCCGCAAGTCAACAATTTCGCGCGCCGTTTCGAAATAAACGCGAAATTTTCGCCGCGCCGTCCCCTCCGACGACAAAAAAAACGGACGCTCCGTTTGGAACGTCCGTTCGCTATTTTACGCGACCGTTAAAGTCGCCGCGTTTTAACGTCGAATCACTCGTCGCTCAAGTCGAAGTTGATCGTGTTGTCGCCCGGCGCGACCGTCGCGGTCAGCCCGGAGGTTTCGGCGTTGTTGTACTTCGCCGGAATCAGCGATTCCGCGACGGTTTCCGGTTTTGTTTCGCCGTTTTCTTCGATCATATTGCCGGTTTCGACGGTTTCGATGCAGTCGACGGTAACTTTGTATTCGCCCGGAGTCGTGCCCGCGTCGGCGGCGCCGAGGAGCGTTTGGAGTTTGTACTCGCCCTTTTCGTTCGTTTTGCCGTACGATTGCGAACCGGTCGAATCGACCGGGATGAATTTAACGGTCGCGTTGGCCAGCGGCTCGCCGTTGTAGGTGATAACGCCGGTAACGCCCTCGGTCTTAATCGCCTTGGAGCAGGCCGGTAGAACCGCCAACATCGACAGCGCGACGAGGCAAAGCGCGAAATTTTTCATCGTTTTTGTCCTTATCTATTAATAACGTTGTTTTCGGGAGGAAATTTTGCGCAAAACGGTTCGCCGGAGCTTTAAAGCCACGCGACGAACCGTTTTTTACGCTTGCGTCAAATTAGCGAATTTAGCGAAAGCGCGCCGATTAGAGCGTCGTGTTCGTTTCGCCGTGTTGCGGGGTGGCCATCGCGCCCCAGACGCCGTGCGTCGACGGGCCGACCCAGTGGTGGCCTTCGCCGCCGTTGTTCGGGTGGCCGAGTTTGTTCGAGACGTCGCCGCAGTCGACCGTTTCGCTGACGAAACGGACGGAACCGTCGCACATCACGACGTTGACGCCGCCGGAGTGGTTCGACGAAGCCGCGACGCACATGCAGGAGTTGTTTTCGCTCGTGTTGCCTTCTTGGTGGCAGCTCGGGGAGTTCGGCGGAACGGCGGCGTGGAAGTTGGTGTAAGCGGCGCGAGCGTCGCACCAACGGCGGCCCTTGATCGCCCACGTGCTGGACGCGTTCGTCATCCCGTCGGTTCCGCGGGTCGCGAGGCAGTTGGCGGCGGCCAAACCGTGAATACCGGCCGCGGCGACCGTGCTTTTGTAGTTGACGTCGCCGCCGGCGCCCTTCGAAGCAAGGATTTCGCTGAAGCACATCGTGTTGCTCGTGCCGTCCGTGATGGTGGCGAGCGTCATGCGACCGCCGATGGAGCCGACGAAGAAGACGCCGCGTTTGTTGCGGTTTTCGCCCCAGTTCGTCCCGATCATCCAGTCGCCGCGGCTGGCCGCGTAGTTCGAGCAACCGTGCATATTTCCGGCGTCCGGGTCGGTCATACTGTTGCCGTCGGACGGGCAGAGGTACGCCGGAATCACGTTGAGGAACGGGTTACGCGCGCCGTCGTGCATCCCCGCCGTGTTCCAAGTGAGCGGAATCGTGCGACGGTTGTTGTAGTCGGTGTTGTACGGGTTTTCGTTCGCCGCCGCTTCGCAGTAACCGGTAATGACTTCCATCAACGCGGTTTGTTCGATGTACGGAAGCAACAGCGTGAAGACCGAGTAGGTGTCGACGACGTCGATGCGAGACTTCGTGCCGTTTTTGCAGAAGCCTTTGATCCAAAATTCGTCGTTCATTTGGTTCGGCAGGCGCTTGTGCGCGTCTTCAAAGTTTTGAACCGCGAGGCCGAGTTGTTTCAGATTGTTCGTGCATTGCATACGTCGAGCCGCTTCGCGAGCCGCTTGGACGGCCGGAAGAAGCAAGCCGATCAAAATGCCGATGATGGCGATAACGACGAGAAGTTCGACGAGAGTAAAACCGTAGAGTCTACCCCCCCCCCCCAGTTTAACATTACGAGCCATTTTCAAAAGTTCCTTTCAAAAGGGCGGCGCGCCGTTTTCTCCTATATAACTATAGGGCGCGAAAATAAAAAACCGACGCGCTCCGCTCGAACGTCGACCGTTCGACGCAAAGAACGCCAAGTCGACGCGAAAAAAACGCGACGCCGCGTTGGAGTGAATGATGAAATCATTTTAATAATACGCGACGTCGCAAAATAAGTCAAGGACGTTTTGGCTCTTTCCGCCCAATATTTACAAAAAAGCGCGCGCTTCCCCCTTAAAATCCGGCCTTGCTCGATTGCGAAGAGATATCGAAAGAAAATTTGGAAAAAAATTTAAAAAAGGGCGTTGACGAATTCGAAAGATCGGTTAGAATGACTCCTGTAACGAGCAAGGAAACGAGTCGCCAACGACTCTTACTTAATCGTTAAGACAAATCGATTTCGGTTGAACAAAATTCCCGAGTTTGTTCGTTAAAGGGCCGCAATCGAAGCCGTCGGGGCGTAGCTCAGCCTGGCTAGAGCGCTACGTTCGGGACGTAGAGGTCGCACGTTCGAATCGTGTCGCCCCGATTTTTCGTTTCCCTCTTTTGGAGCGAGAGCAAAATTAACGTCGAAGTTCGTTTTCTCGAACGCGGCGTTTTTCCCGAGGACGCAAAACGCTCTTTGACGGCGTTTTAAGCGTCGAACCTAAAACGGGGCGTAGCTCAGCCTGGCTAGAGCGCT